>JAJRBL010000226.1 GCA_028679485.1 Methanospirillum sp.
GTGACCGATACAGAACCGGAGATCATCGTCTCTGACGACATACAGGATCTGAAGAGGTTTTCAGGAACCCGGGGATACCGCGATGCAATCCGGTTTATTGAGTCAGACAGATGACTTATATACGGTTTTCACCCGGAGAAAAGGCAGCGCTGATGGCATCAGGAGTGCCCAGGACCATGACCAGGTCATCGACCAGAATCCGATCTTCGCCGCCCGGACTTACCAGCATCTGTTGCCCTCTCCTGATGGCAACGATCGAGACCTGAAACCTGCTTCTAATCAGGGTTTCTTTCAGTAAAACCCCGGCATACAGAGAGTTATCGGTGATCCTAATCGTCCGCATCTCAATATCGGGAACAAGAACCCTGAGCTCCTCAAAGGAATACGAAGGGGTATTGATATTCCTGAGCATCTGGTATCCCCCGGCACGGATCTCACCGACCAGCCGTTCAATCTCCGTTGTCGGGATGAGATAAGTGTACAGGATCCTGGTAAAGATCTCCACTGCTGTCTCAAACTCCTCAGGGATCACCTCGTCTGCCCCGAGATCCATCAGAGTCCCGACCTCTCCCATGTACCTGGTCCTGACAATAATATGCACGCTGTTGCTGAGTATCCGTGCAGTCTGCACGATCTGCTGGGTACTGAACGGATCGTTCACCACCACGACCAGGACACGTGCCTTTGAGATACCGGCCTTTTTCAGTACATCAGACTGGGCAGCATCGCCAAACAGTATGGGCTTTCCCGCTTTCCGCTCATCCCTGACCGTGTCCGGATTCATCTCGATGATCCGGTAAGGGACACCAGCGATCTCTGCAGATCGTGCGACGTTCTTTCCGTTCAGGCCATATCCCACGATGATGATATGATTTTCAGGCAGGGGATCCTCGTCGCTGGCAGGTTCCGTTACCCGGTCAGGGATGATCCGGCTCAGGGGGCTGGACAGGGGTGTCGCTATCTTCCCGGAAAGACCGATGAGAATCGGGGCTATTCCCATGGTTACAATGGACACATCCAGAAAGAGCTGAAAGGAGTCCTGGGCCAGGAATCCGATGCTTACCCCGGTAGTGGCCAGCACGAAGGAGAATTCTCCCACCTGGCAGAGGGAGATACCGGTTTTGACACTGGAACGGGAAGGAAGCCCGGTACAGACTGCCGCAAGGGTCCCGGTAGCATACTTCACGACAATGACAAGGATAACCATTTCAGCGATCAACAGGGGGTTCTGTACGAAATACGAGATATTGAAGATCATCCCGATAGAGATGAAGAAGAAACTGGTGAAGAGATCCCTGAACGGAAGGATGCTTGACATGGCGTGTGTGCTGTATTCAGACTCCGATATGATGAGCCCGGCAAGAAAGGCTCCGAGAGCCATGGAAAGACCGAATTCAGAGGTGATGAACGCCACGAGCAGGCAGGTGCCGATGATGATAAAGAGGAACATCTCCCGGTTTTTCAGCCTGGCTGCATGGAGAAGAAGGGCAGGAATGACGTACCTGGCAGAGACATAGACCACCCCTATTATCACGAATCCTCCCAGCAGGAGTTTTACCAGTGAAACATCGGAGTCGGTTGTTCCTCCGAGAACAGGGGTTACCATGACCATCGGAATGACGATGAGATCCTGGAAGATGAGGATTCCCAGTACTGCCCGGCCATGGGGGCTGTCTACCTCCATGCGATCACCAAGCACCTTCATCACGATGGCAGTTGACGAGAGGGAGATCAGCATGCCCCAGAAAAAGGCATGTACCGAATCAGTCCCTGCAATCGTCATGAGGAATGTCCAGATTAGGATCGTGGAGGAAACCTGGACCAGACCACCGATGAGAACATATCGTTTGCTCCGGATGATCTGGGAGATGGAGAACTCGAGACCTATGGTAAAGAGAAGGAATATTACCCCTAGTTCTGCGAAAAAACTGATCGAGTCCTCACTCGTGATGAGGCCGAGACCGGAAGGCCCTACAAGGAAACCTGCGATCAGAAACGCAACGACCGAGGGTATTTTAACACGGTAGAGAATAATCAGGAGAAAAACCGCAATGAGGAAGACCACTACGATTCCGGTAAAGAGCAGCTCAAGTTGTCCTTCCATGAACTGACTATCATAGTATCTGAAACCACTAGGTTCTTTTCATGGCAAAACAGAAAGAATTCTATATAAAAAGAGGAACAGGAACTGATGCTTCCGGCAGGTGCAATTGATATCGGCGGGACAAATACCAGGGTTGCCATTATCGGAAGAGACGGGGTGATCATCAGGATGGAACGGTGCAAAACCCCGGCCGGTAACCCCGGGGACATTGCAGGAAAAGTCTCCGATCTGCTCCTCGCCATGACCGGAGGAGAAATACCGGTTCCGCTTGCAGTGATCGGGATCGCTGCTGCAGGGCAGATAGACCTGAAAGCCGGAACCCTTGTCAGGCCGCCCAAGATCCCCTTTACTCTTGTTCCCCTTGTTAGTCCTATCCGGGAAAGAACCGGTCTTGAGCCAAGGCTGCTGAATGACTGCCGGGCAGCGGTTCTCGGGGAAGTGATCACGGGGGGAGGAAAAAACCGCGGCACCGTCGTTTACATCACCATCTCGACCGGGATAGGAGGAGGGATTTTTACCGGCGGGAGAGTAATGAACGGAAGAGGGGGAAACGCCGGAGAAATCGGCCATTTTCCGGTTGATACCACCTACCTGGTGAGATGTACCTGCGGGTGTTCCGGTCACTGGGAAGGATATGCTTCGGGTAAAGGGATACCGGTCTTTTACCAGGAGTGGTGCATGAAGAACAGCCACTCTCCCTCTTCAGCAGAACTTACAACAGGAGAGATCCTCTCCAGGTCCCGGGGAGAACAGGCAGAGACACCGGGTTTTGGTGCTGCCCTTGCCACGATAAACGGGAGAGGCCTCTCCGCAGTCATCGTGGCCTACGATCCCGATAGTATCATTCTTGACGGGCCGGTGATCAGGAACCACCCGGACCTGGTAGAAGATGCGGTCAGGATGACCGACCGATACCTTATCCTCCCGGAGATATGTATCAGTCCGCTTGAGGGAGATGCTCCCCTTATCGGGGCTGCAATGGCAGTTTTTTACCCTGACATGATATCATGAACCTGGCCGGACAGGGCATGGGGAGTACGTTACACTGTTCTGCATGTACAGCCCATAAGATAGAGATGAATACCCGGATCCTGGTCCTGCTCTGCATCGTATGGTGTACCGTTGCCATAGCATGCGGGGATCCTTCCGGGACAAACGGGACCGAGACGAAAAATCTGCTTCTCATCTACATGATCGGAGGAGACCTGGAGACCGATTACCAGACCGGGACGGATAACCTGCAGGAGATAATACGCGGTTACGGCAATGCATCCCCGCAGGATCTCACGGTCTGCATCGCGTACGGGGGTTCAAAAACACCGGGCTGGGAGGGAGTAACCTATGCCGGTATCGGGGAATTACGGAATGATGCAGCGGACGGGGTAATCGGGAACGACCCCGGGGTAAGGTATCACGATCCAAAGGCAGATATGGGGAACCGGAAGACACTGGAGGATTTTCTAAGCATGGCAGGAAAGACCTGGCCTGCTGACCGGAGAATCCTGCTCTTCTGGGATCACGGATCAGGATATGAAGGATTCGGGGTTGACGAGCGAACTGACAGCCAGCTGACGCTTGACGACCTGAAACAGGCACTCCTCTCTTCAGGGATGAGATACGATCTTATCGGATTTGATGCCTGCCTCATGGGCTCCATCGAGGTTGCATCCGCCCTGCAGCCGTACGGATCCTGGATGGTAGCATCTGAAGAGACCGAACCGGGGAACGGGTGGAATTATACAGACTGGATGGAGGTTCTCAGTTCTCAGCCTGACATCCCCCTTGAGGATCTTGGTGTCTCGATAGTCGACAGTTACATGGAACAGGAAGATACCGGAAAGACCCTGTCGGTCATCAACCTCTCGAAGGTTCCTGCCCTCATATCAGGACTCGACGCACTCGGGAAAAACCTGGACCCGTTTATCAGTACCCCTGACGGATACCGGATTATCGGAAGAGCATACCAGGTTCCTGCCAGGTATGGAACTGACAACAGGGAATGGGGGGAGACTTCAATCGATCTGAGATCCCTGCTTCAGGCAGTGCAGGAACAGGCCTCCGGGGAGATACCCGATATCGGGCAGATTACGGATATCCTGAATGAGACCGTCACCTACCACCGGAATGATGAGTATATCCAGGATTCCGGAGGGATCTCGATCATGTCCCCAAGCCGGATTGATCCGGATATATACACGGAACTTGGAGATGATGCAAGGCTGACCCCGGGATGGGACTCCTTCTTCTCCCGTCTTCTCGATCTCTCCACGCAGGATACAGAAAAACCTGAATTCTCATCTATTCAGGATAATACCTACCAGGTTGAAGACCCGACAGGTACTGCCCAAACCTCCGTAGAGTATTACCTCTACGATGAAGGAGATATGATTCTTCTTGGGGATGAACCTGCAGCCGCTGACAGCAACGGAAGTTACCAAATCCCTGACTGGAACGGAGAATGGTTTTATCTGCAGGATAACCTTGACCCTGAAAATTATGCCCTGCTTGGCATGTCCTATGATTCGGTCGTTCCGGGGGGATCCATGCTCTTCACCTCAGAGATAGACCTTGCCAGGGAAAAAATCGATACTGCCGCCGTCCTTGATGTATACATCAACCAGGACACCGGGGCAAACCGGCTTGTAGCCACACCCTACACAATCAGGAATGATCGTGAGATACAGTTTTCACGCCAGAATCTGGTTTTACAACCTGGTGACCGGATCACCACTTACGGATGGGAGCTGCCTTCAGACAAAAATGAAGAGGGGGACTGGATATCCATCGGCGAGATGAATGTATCTGAAGATACAAAACTGATATATGATACGCTCCCAGACGGATTTTACGCTGAAGCCCTGTATACCGGTTATGATACCAAAAACGGAGATTATACCGGTATCAGGGTAATTGGTATAAAGAATGGGGAGGTAACAGTTCAAAATGACTTGAATACGACCGCTGGCAGTCAGGAACTGCCAGACGAACTGCCGTAAAAAACCACTCCCGCTGCACAACATGATCGAAAAAAAACCTGTTAATCAGGTGAGGATATACTCCCTGGCATGTATTGTAACAGTTCTTCTCCTGTTCTCTCCCGTAACCGCGGATCAGAACGGGACAGTACTGATCGCCCTCTATGCATCGGGGAATACCCTTGAACAGGTGTATGGTCTGATTACAGACGATATATCCCAGACAGTGAAAGGAGCAGGCAA
>JAJRBL010000227.1 GCA_028679485.1 Methanospirillum sp.
GAACCGTACCGGGTTAGTAAAGACCTCGTGCCTGGCAAAACTTACCCCGCTAACCCGGGCGATGACTTCGCCATCCCGGAACATATCGATCATCTCGTTTTTATCAGACCGAATCAAGGTAAAGAGCGGTTCAGGCCCCATAAACCGTTCGAGGTACTCCCATACCGGGGGGGCACCTGAACGATTCTCCAGGGGATCGTGGTTTCCGGCAACGATCACTACGCCTATTCTATTGGCATGGAGAATCTTCATACCTTCCAGGAAATGAAGTATTGCTGTGAGATTTCGCTCTTCCGAATCAAAGGTATCACCGGCGATAAGCAGAAAATCCACCTGTTTTTCCAGGCACAACCCAATCACCGAGTCAAATGACCGCAACTGCGCACGCCTGAGATGATCTGCGATATGCCGGTCTCTCTCTGATAAACCTGAAAAAGGGCTGCCCAGGTGAATGTCTGCGGCATGAATACATGATATGATGGGATATCGTTGCATTCATGAAACTCTGCACGATTTACCTTAATAATTATGTTAAGAACAAAAGGTTCATCATATACGAAAATAATGAATCACCATATGAATTCGGTTCTCATTACCGGGGCTGGTTACCGGATTCGCAAGCGGGGTGATGTGTTGACGATCGAATCCGGAAAGGACAGTGAAACGTCTGAACCTCCCCGGACTCTTTCTCCCCTGGGACTCGATCTCCTTGCAATTGCCGGGGATCACTCCATCTCTACAGCTGCAGTCCGCCTGGTAACCAGTCATGGCGGCGCGATCGCTCTGATGGACGGGCTTGGAAATCCGTACGGTCACTTTCTTCCCCTTGGGAGATCATCGCTCATCGAACACTACGAGAGCCAGGCTACGGCAAACCAGGATCACAAGTTTGAGATCGCCCAGGCGATCTGCCGTGGGGCACTCGCAAATAAAGAGACCTTGCTTAAAAAACTGGGAAAAGTCCGGGGACTAGATTTTTCCCCTGAGATCCAGCTCTTACAGGAATCACAGGAGCACGTCAGCTCCTGCGAGAATACCGACAGCCTCAGGGGAGTTGAAGGGTCGGGGGCCCATGTCTATTTTCAGGCATTATCAACGGCCATTCCTCCGGAATGGGGATTCATCGGCCGTGCCCAGAACCCTCCCCCTGACCCGGTCAACTCCCTGCTCAGTTACGGCTACGGGATCCTCTACGTACAGGCACGACACGCCCTCGTGCTTAACGGGTATTCCCCATATTACGGGGCATTTCACGAGACATACAAGAAACAGGAGGCACTCGTGTATGATCTCGTCGAGGAGTTCAGGCAGCCGGTTGTAGACCGGACGGTCATGACCTTCATAGCCAGGCACATGGCTGCTCCCACCAAGTTCTCCCTGGACGACGGTACGGGTTGTGTCATTGAACTACCAGTCAAGAAGAAATATGCATCAGCAGTGCTGTCACGGGTACATGCAAAGATCGGGCATGAAGAAGCTAACTACCAGGAGATATTCAGCAGACAGGCAGAACGACTCGGGAAGGCACTGACCGAGGGGAGTGACTATATCCCGTACAGGTACAGGACATGACGGTAAAACATCTCATCGTCTGTTATGACGTGGAAAAAACAAAAGACCGGAACAAGGTCATCGGTGTCCTTGAGTATTATGGGCTGACCCGGGTACAGTATAGTGTATTCATGGGAAGTATATCAGAAACAAATTACCATGCTCTGACAAACCGGATTCAACGGGAATTTACCAGGCCATCAATAAAGATACTGGTCATCGAGGTCTGCAATGCCTGCATGGAACGGGCAGTGATGGTTCACGAGGAGATACCCCGGAGTAACAAGCCGTTTCACGTGATATAGGATGATCAACCTCTATCCGGGACTTCCATCACCAGTATTATCCACCCTGTCATCCCATCACGTTCAGGTATTCTCCCTCACTCCGGTTGCTGAAAGTCGGGGGATTATCCCGGTAAAACCCTTCGATATCGGAGATCACCCGTTCAGCATCCGAATGCACCGATCCCATCGAACGCCCATCAGGATTCATGCCGCAATGGGCAAGATCATTCCGCTTGATGCTCGTCTTTGACCAGAGTTTTACGAGAGCATCGATACCGGGGAACAGTTCCATGATAGGAGTAACCTCGTTAGGTTTGATTCTTGGGTTTGGATTCTTCTTCCTCCTCTCTGCCTCATACGTTAAGGCATGTTCGACACTGGATCTGGATTTTTTCTCCAGCCAGTCTCTCTCTGGAAGCCCGGAGACGAGATACGAGTAGTTGACTATCCATTCCCTGCTGAGAGAAATAGCCTGGAGGATGAGATTCTTCCCGATTAACGTACGGATCATTCGTAACTGCTGTTCCAGCAACTCAATGCTGATCTCAGCATCCTGGCTTGTCTGGAACTGTTGCACCACGGATACCTGGCCTAATATTGAATCGAGCGGAGGGGCGAAGATCGCGGCTTCCTGCGCAACACCTGGCAGATCCTCCAGGATCTCCCTGCTCATCGCCGAGACATCAACAGGCCTTGCCAGTTGCATAGCAGTTGAGTAATTCTCTATCATCGCACCAAATCCTTTCAGCCTTTTCGGGGATTGAACGACCACATATACATGAAATTCCCGCTGGATATCGTTCAGGAGAGAAGAGAGATCCCGGCCCTCCGAGTAGGCCAGGAACGAATGAACAGCCATCATCCAGTCTAATATCCGCGTAAACCCGGTTACATCAATGATATCAGCACTTTTCTTGTCTCCAGAGACTGCCCCGTAGACAACCCGCTCCACGACTGCCTTTCGGATCTCCTGGAGATAGGTTACCGCAAGAAAACTGATGAAAGGAAGAGTCCTGAATCCATGAGTCAGGTCAAAAATGATGGTATCTCCTCCCTGGACCAGCTGGGAGATAACCCGGAATATCTCCCAGAGTTCCTCTGTCGTCTTCCCGTCAGGAATAGGAACAACCGTGCAGCAGGCGACCCTGCTTCGTATCCCGGGAACGGTCTCCTTCTGCGAGCGTGCGGTTGCCAGGAGAAAGACCGTGTCAGGATGAAAAAAATCCACCAGAGCTTCCTGGATAACAGAAGTCCGGGATACCATGTCCATGTACCGGTACGCTACCTCGTACCTCTCTCCTGCTCCTGCAAAACTGATACAATACCTCATCTGTATACTCACCCTGCTTTACTTTCCCACGAGAACATCCAGTAACTTCGCCCCATAATCCGAGATATACAGGTTATTTCCTCCCTGTTCCAGGATACCGTGCTGAACAAGAACCGTGCAGTCCTCCTTGCTCAGCATACCGGGATCAAACACCACCCTGTTCACGAGAGAACTGATGTATGATACCGGAAAAGGAAGGGTAGGAATCCGGATCATTTCATACTCATGCTTTGCAGGGAACAGGACCCGATCAAACATATCGCGATTTTCCTGGTAGATCTTACTCTTTTCTTCCTCAGATTCTGCCCGGTATAACTTCATCATCGTGGGACGACATCGTTCCAGGTGCTGGTTAAAGAGTTTGACTTCATGATTCACGATGTGGAATACCCCGTCTACATTCAGGAGCTGGCCAAGAAGGGCCAGGGTGATGCACATGTTCTTTCTTCCACCGGCAACATTGAGGTAGATGCGGGAACACTGGTACCTTTCACGTTCTTCCCTGATAACCCGTGCACCGATCGACATAAACCTCAAATTCTCGTCATCAGAACCGATATCATCGAACGGAAGCATCTCAAGATGTATCCTGGTACCAGGATACCTTTCATGTAATCCGAACCGGATCAGGTCACAACCTGCCAAAACCACTTCATCCTGGGTTGAAAGGAGGATGAGATCCGAGATATCATGACCGAGAGAATCAATTCCTGCAGTAATCACCGGGGGACTCGTTCCAACGGGGGCAATAACTGCGGATTTATTATTTTGTCCATGAGATTGTCGCATAAAACCTCTTTGATATTACTTGAGGAGTTTGTAATTATTAGATATTTCCAAACGGTTTTTTTGAGAAAGGATTCACTACAAAGAAGATGAAAAAAATGTCTCTCCCTCTCACACCCTTTACAAAGATCCAGTTCTTCATGGAGAAAGCATTGTCCTCGTCATTCAAATACACCAGGGTCGCATACCGAATCTCCTTGATGACCATGCCGGGAGCAGTTGTGTCAGATCTTCGGTATCAGCCCTTCCGGTATTCTCCAGAAAACCAATCCCTATCCTGTTGCCCATTCCGGATTCTATGGTTACAGCCCCTTTTGATTACTCAATACACCAAACAAAGAAACTCTACTGCCCGATTTTATAACAGGAACCAGATAAACGTTCTTTTCTCCTCGGGAATTCAATCTTCAGATTATGCCACCGTGACACGGTCAGGATACCAGGTATAAGTGGCAACCTGCTGATCATCGGTTACATTGCTTTTAATCCATGAATCAACGTTGATCGTTGCATAAACCGGTTCATCAAAAGGTCTAACTTCCATACCTGCCATGATCAGGGTATATGAACCTTCTCGGTGCAACGGTCTGGTCACCGTACATGGCCGGAGCAGGGATCGGTATCCTGCTCTGCCTCTCCCTGCTGCTTTCAAACCGGGTCTTCGGTTGTAGTGCGGCATTCACCGGAGTTGCGGGGATGATAGAGAGTCTCTTCAGGGGACGTAAAGCCGTAGAAGAGAAACCCTACTTCAGGGAATTTCCCCTTCGGGTGGAATGGCAATGGTTCTTCGTCTTCGGTATTGTCATCGGGGCATTGATGAGTACCATCCTCTCCGGGACATTCGCAATAAGCTGGATCCCGCCGGCATTTGCCCTCTCGTTCGGAGACAACTCTCTCACCCGGCTTATTATTGCCCTTTGCGGAGGGATCCTCGTAGGCCTCGGGGCCCGGTGGGCATGGGGATGCCCGAGCAGTCATGGCATCAGCGGAATACCCCAACTCTCGCTGGCCGGGTTTATTGCGGTTGCCTGCATGTTTGCCGTAGGTATCGGAACAGCCTTCCTGGTCTTCAGGGTGCTCCTTTAGGGTGAAGACCATGTCTGCCAACCTTCATGAAAACAAGCGGGTTCATCTCCTGTTCGGACTCATCTTCGGGATAGGATTTGGATTTCTCCTGCAAAAAGGCGGTGTTACCTCTTACGACGTGATAATCGGGCAGTTGTTATTGACCGACTTCACCGTCCTCAAACTGATGCTCTCTGCGGTGATCGTCGCCATGATCGGTCTTCATCTGTTGAAGTACCTCGGTCTCGTCGAATTTCACCTGTTCAGGGGATCGGTGGGATCTACGGTGATCGGCGGCTGCATATTCGGGATCGGTTTTGCCATCCTGGGTTTTTGCCCCGGAACTCTTGCCGGGGCTGTCGGGACCGGCCAGATGGACGCACTTCTCGGGGGAGTTGTCGGCATGCTTATCGGAACAGGTCTTTTTGCCCATCTCTTCCCGGAGATAAACCGAAGATTCATGGACAGGGGAGTGTTTCCTGCAGACTCTCTCCCAGAACTGCTCAGGCAACCTGCATGGGCCGTGGTACTGGTCATGGTACTCATGATGGCCGGTTTCCTCTATATCCTGGAGAACTCCGGGATCTAATCCTCATTTTGGCTATCCGGACTTCATGGGAACCACAGGAATTTTTAGTTTATAGCCCGATTCACAATTGAGAAGCATTTCGTGGAAATATGCGGCATCTTTATATTAGAAGATGTTCCAGTTCCATACAGGTGTTACCAGATGCAGGATGTAATCAGGACAAAAATCGATTACCCGAAGATAGCAGGGATACTGAAGGAACAACTTCATCTTGATGGATCTCCTGTTGCAGTGAAGTTTATCCCGGGCGAGAATCTCGTACCTGAAGATGTTCCCCATATCGGTGAGACGATACCCCATTGCCAGATGGTAAACCGTGCCAGGAAAGAGGGAGCGATCTTCTACGCGACAAAAGAAAACCACAGCTGCATGGGGGGAGCCTATGCACTCGGCCTGAGGGAGATAACTCCTACCCTGAAGAACGGGGAGTTTTACTTCAAACTCGGCAAGTACGACAGCTGGGCATCGTGCAAGCGGACAATCGACCGGATTCCCCACGTGGAATCAGGGGCGACCTATGCAACGGCCTATGCACCCCTGGAGATGACACCCTTTGATCCGACCATTGTGCTCATCGTCACAACTCCGAAAGCAATGCTGAAACTTGCCCAGAGCAGCCTGTACCTGCTTGGTGGAAGAATTAACTGCAATCTGGCAGGAATACAGTCGGTCTGTGCTGATGCCTCGGCTCAGGTATACCTCTCAGGTGCAGTCAACTTCTCGCTCGGATGCGATGGATCACGTAAATACTCAGGGATCCAGGAACATGAGATGGTGATGGGAATCCCGGCCGAGATGCTGTCCCAGATAGCCGATGCACTCCCGATTGTTACCGGTGCCCCGGGCTCGTCGTAAAATCAGGTCTGCATTAAATCTGCGGGTATTATAGTAAAAAGATTTCCCATCAGTTATAAGGTGCAGAACCTCCCAGAAAAATAATGGACTCTAGTCTGAAAGATGAATTTATCCGGCTTTATGCCAGGTACTTCCCCGGGGAACCACTTCCCATCACCTTCAGGCTATCGACGATCCGGGTGATGTACAAAGAGCGAAGCCCGCGGAGTCCTGGAGATGTTTTGGCTGTGATCTTGCACGGGTGAGGAAAGGAACGGACCTGGCATTCAACGCCGAATCGATCTCCTGCCGGGGAGGAGAACGGTACTGCGGGTATAACGCCCAGATACCGCCTGATTTCAGGTATTTCCTGTTCAGGCGGTGGGATCACCTGGGAGAAGGCGATACTCCCCAGGTCGTCATCTTCTTTGCACGGCCGGAAGTATTCTCGGGCCTTTTTACCCTTGCAAACTATAACCGGGCTGATCCCTTCGGGGTGATTGCACCGATGGGCGCAGGCTGTTCTTCGACAGTCCATTACCCCTGGCATGAACAGCAGGCGGAAGATCCGAAGGCAATTCTCGGGATGATGGATCCTTCGGCACGACCCTGTATTCCGGGTGATATCCTCACCTTTGCAGTTCCGATGAGACTCTTTACCCGGATGATCGAGAACATGGAGGAGAGTTTTCTCTCAACACCCCCCTGGAACCGGGTGATGAAGAAGATTAAAGAGAGCTCCCGGCAGCATGCAGGAATCATTCCATAAGAGCAGAAGATATAATACCTATCTCACATATTAATCAGGTAATCCAGGTGGGGGGTATTCATGGTTGGATTGTCATCTCCGAACTTTACCCGGAGAGAAGAGGAAATTGCGGATTTATTCCAGGATATCGGGCTTAAACGCAATACTGCGAGGGTACTGGTACTCATGATCAGCGATGCAGATATTACGTCACGCGAGATTGAACGGGTGGCTGATCTTCGTCAGCCAGAAGTGAGTCTTGCTCTCGGAGACCTCATGGAAAGGAAATGGGTACGGACTGTCAGGCAGATCTCGGAGAGTAAAGGACGGCCGGTCAAGATTTATCATCTCTCCAGGCGTGTCGATGATATCCTTGATGATATCAAGGGATCATTTGTCGGAGAATGCGGTAAAAAAATAATAGACATTGAACGCGTACGCGAATTGGTTAAGGAGAATCTTTCTACATGACAACTCATTATCATTTCAGGGTGTCGCCCTGCAGAGATTATTCAGGTTTTCAGAATAAATCCATGTTAATTGATAGATATTGCGCAAACTCTTTAGATTATGATCGCAGTATAAGTTGTGTCTTTATCAAGGGGTGATTCGAACGACGAAACATGTCTTCTTTTATCAGACAGAGATAGGAAAGATAGGAATATCTGAGAATGGAGAGGCAATAACACACCTCTACTTCGAACACGAGACGATCCCGGACGATGCTTTGGTAAAGGAAACCCCACTGCTTAAGGAAGCGGCAGGACAGTTACAGAGTTACCTCTCGGGAAAACGAAAAGAGTTCACGATCCCCCTGGCTCCTTCAGGAACAGAATTCATGCAGCAGGTCTGGAAATACCTGCTTTCGATTCCTTACGGAGAGACCAGGACATACCAGGAGGCTGCAGACAGCCTGAACAAACCCAACGGGTTCCGTGCAATCGGACTTGCCAATCACCGGAATCCCATTCCCATCTTCATCCCCTGCCACCGGGTAATTGCGGCAGACGGAACCCTTGCCGGGTACCGTGGAGGAGTGCCGGTGAAGGCCATGCTACTGCAGATCGAACAGGAAGGCTCATCCTGAATACGGGTTTATCCGGGGATTGGGATCTCCCCCCGGCAGGGATTCAAGAGGTCCCCGAATGGAGACGGTTCCCTCTCCATCCCTGACTGCGCAGTATTATCACCGGGAATAACACCGGAAATGAACCGGTATGGCTTACGCTTGTTTCACCAGACTCCCGGTTATATCTTCAGGTTCAGCTTCGTGAGTCGCCACCGGAAAAGATCAGAAATGAATTCTCCTACAGATCTCCAGGGTTTCGCTGTCCGTGGAATTAAGATGGAGATTATCCATCGAGATATCAAAAAGAGACTTTTTTAATCTCTCTTCCTGGATCATGTGGTTTATTCGCGTTTGAATCTCGTCAAGCGGCAATTCGTCTGGAACATGAATAAGTAACTCCCCCATCAGCACACTTCCCTCGGGGATAATCTTGCGTATGA
>JAJRBL010000228.1 GCA_028679485.1 Methanospirillum sp.
CGCCATGTAGAAAGCAGGCGGAGGAGAGATACATGTTACTTATGCGGGCAATAGTCAGACCTGAAAAGAAGGATGAAGTCCTGGCAGAACTCTCATCTGCCGGGTTTCCGGCTGCAACGGTCGTTGATGTGGTAGGCAGGGGAAAGCAGAAAGGTATCAGGATCGGGAATATGGTGTACGACGAGATTCCGAAATCACTCATCCTCGTTGTCATCCATGACGAGGAGAAGGAAAATTTCGTGAAAGTTGTTCTTAATACTGCAAAAACCGGTGAAGACGGTACCTTTGGTGATGGTAAGATCTTTATCACTCCGGTTGAGGAAGTGTATACCATTTCACGGGGCGGTCGTGGTCTCTGAACGGAGGAGAACATGAAAGAGATAATGGCTGTCATCCGGATGAACAAAACCAATGCAACAAAAAAAGCACTCATCGATGCAGGGGTAGCCGGGTTTACTGCCGTCAAAGTCATGGGAAGAGGCAAACGGGTAGAGGATGCCGGCATCATCAGGGAGCGAAAAGAAGAGCTCCTTGCAATGGCAGCTGACGAGTTTCTTGACCGGGAAGAGATGGAAGAACAGGTGACCAGTTTCCTTGACGGATCACGACTGTTTCCAAGGCGTCTTTTCACCGTCCTGGCCCATGACGAGGATGTACCCCGTATTATCGAAGCGATAACTGGTGCAAATAAGACTGAAAACCAGGTTGGAGACGGAACGATAATTGTCATGCCGATAGCCGATGCGGTTCGTGTAAGGACTGCCGAGACCGGTGAAGCAGCAATCTGGTAGGGGATTTCAAATGGCAATCAACCATGAGGTACTGGATAAGATACTTCTCCCGTACCCTGACAAAGTGAAAAAAAACCGGATAAAACATATCGTCCGAAAAAATCCGGAAGAAGGGTGCCAGCAGATTGAAGCAAATACCCGGACAATTCCCGGTATTATCTCTCAAAGAGGATGCTGTTATGCCGGATGTAAAGGGGTTGTCGTAGGTCCAATCAAGGACATGATTACCATTACCCACGGGCCGGTTGGCTGCGGGTATTACAGCTGGGGAACCAGACGAAACAAAGCCAGGGCAGATGAAAATACACCCCCTGAGCAGATTTACGGGGCGATGTGTTTCATCACTGACATGCAGGAGCCTGATATCGTCTTTGGCGGGGAGAAAAAACTGGCAAAGATGATCGACGAGGTCGTGGAGATCTTCCATCCCCGGGCAATTAACATCTGTGCAACCTGTCCTATCGGACTTATCGGCGATGATCTCGGTGCTGTAGCAAAAGCTGCCTCCGAACGGCATAAAATCCAGGTCCTCTCGTACAACTGCGAGGGTTATAAGGGAGTCAGCCAGTCTGCCGGACACCATATCGCCAATAACATGCTCCTGGAACATGTTATCGGAACAGGAGATGCAAAATCAGAGCCTGAAAAATATGTGATCAATATCCTTGGTGAGTACAATATCGGCGGTGATTCATGGGAGATAGAGAGAATACTGCATGATATCGGGTATACCATACAGGGTGTCCTCACCGGGGATTCAAGTTATGAAGAGATAAAAAACATTCATATCGCAAATCTCAATCTCGTCATGTGTCATCGTTCAATCAACTACATTGCCGAGATGATGGAGGAAAAGTACGGTACTCCATGGCTTAAGGTTAACTTCATCGGGGTTGAGGCAACCAAGAAATCACTCCGTGATCTGGCCCAGGTTACCGGCGATGAAACATTCATCAGAAAGACCGAGGAAGTCATTGCCCGTGAAGATTCAGTAGTACTCCCTGTCCTCGAGCAGTATCGCAAGATCTGTGCGGGAAAAATTGCATTTGCATTTGTGGGAGGTTCCCGGAGCCATCATTACCAGCATCTCCTGAGGGATCTCGGTATGGAAGTTGTCGTGGCCGGGTATGAGTTCGCTCATCGTGATGATTATGAAGGACGTCAGGTTATTCCGACCATCAAGCTTGATGCTGATACGAAAAATATTCCGGAGCTTGATATCAAGCCGGATCCTGAACGCTACCAGGAAGCCCATGTCCACCTGAACCTTTCAAAAGAGAAGTACGATGAGATCTGCAGCCGGATTCCCCTTGGGTACTACGAAGGAATGTATCCTGATATGAAATCAGGGAACCTGATGATTGATGACTGTAATCATTATGAAGCCGAGATCCTGGTGAAGAGACTGAAACCTGATCTCTTCTTTGCCGGGGTCAGGGATAAGTACATCGCCCAGAAGATGGGAATCCCGGCAAAACAGCTTCATTCATACGACTATAGCGGCCCGTATGCCGGCTTTACCGGGGCGATGAATTTTGCCCGTGATGTTGCCCACGCCATGACAACACCGGCATGGAGACTGATTACCCCTCCCTGGGAGAAAGAAACCAAAGAACCAGGTGATAACAATGCTTGATTGCATGCCTGAAGGCCCGGTAGAACATACCATTGGAAAGATCAATCCGGCAAAGACCTGCCAGCCAATCGGGGCAATGTATGCAGCTCTTGGTATCCACAACTGCCTCCCCCACAGTCATGGTTCTCAGGGTTGCTGTGCCTATCACCGGATGCACCTGGCCAGGCATTTCCGTGACCAGGTACTGGCTTCATCAAGTTCATTTACCGAAGGAGCATCGGTATTCGGTGGTGCAGCAAACCTGAAGACTGCTATCAGGAATATCTTCGAGATATACAATCCTGAGATCATCGCCGTTCATACCACCTGCCTGTCAGAGACTATTGGAGATGATCTCCCGACTATCATAAAACAGTCGGAGATCCCTGAAGGAAAACGGGTCATTCATACCAATACCCCGAGTTACCAGGGTTCCCATATCACCGGTTTTTCCAACATGGTCAGATCGATGATCTCCTACCTGGCAGAAGCAACAGAACCGGTTAAAAAGGAACAGGTCAACATCCTGCCTGGATTTGTAAATCCGGGAGACATGCGGGAGATAAAGCGGATCCTCCAAGAATTCGGGATACCTGGTATCATGCTTCCGGACACCACGAATGTCCTAGACGCTCCCCTCACCAACCGGTACAGCCTGTACCCGGAAGGAGGGACGACCATCGCTCAGATAGCAGACACCGGGAACTCGAAACAGACTATCGCACTAGGATCCTGGGCATCAGACGCAGCAGGAGCGATGCTTCTTGATAAATGCAAAGTTCCCTGTGTTCCGCTCAGGACCCCTATCGGGCTTAAGGCAACCGACGATCTCATCATGACCCTCCATGAGAAGTTCTCGTGTGAAGTCCCGGGATCGTTGGCGGTCGAACGGGGACAGGTCGTGGATACCCTCATCGACACCCATTTCCACTACCAGGGTAAGAAGGTTGTAATCTTTGGCGATCCGGATATTGTCATTCCCCTCACGGAGTTTGTCCTGACCATGGGGATGATCCCGAAGTATGTACTGACCGGAACACCGGGGGCACGGTTTGAAACGGAAATAAAACATATGCTCGGGGAATACCAGGTAGAAGGCAGTATCGTCAAGGCAGAAGGCGACCTTTTCCAACTCCACCAGTGGATAAAAGAGGAACCGGTCGACCTGCTTATCGGCACTACCTATGGGAAATACATTGCACGGGCTGAAGACATCCCGCTTGTCAGGGTAGGATTCCCGATCCTGGACCGTGCCGTTCATCCCCTGATGCCGATTGTAGGATACCGAGGATGCCTGAGACTCATCGAGATGATCAGCAACACCCTGCTTGATCGCCGGGATCGCGATGTAAGCGATGAAGACTACGAGCTGGTCATGTAACAAAGAAGGAGGCAATCATGGAGATTACCGGTTCGATTCCGTCAGGGGGGGTATGTACCCCCTGCTTGGACGAACGTCAAAACTCCGTCGTCACGACCGGGAAGACGAAAACCCGGATTCATTGTGCCGATGACAGCCTGGCTGGTGCCGTAAGCCAGCGGGCCTGCGTATACAGCGGAGCCAGGGTTGTTTTAAACCCAATAACCGATGCAGCACACCTGGTTCACGGGCCAGTCGGGTGTGCATCGTATACCTGGGATATCAGGGGAAGCCTCTCAAGCGGTTCCGGGATGTACAGGAACAGTTTCTCGACCGATCTCCACGAACGCGATATCATATTCGGGGGAGAGAAGAGACTCGCGGCATGCATAGACGAGATTGTCCGGAGATACCATCCTCCGGCTGTCTTCGTCTATGCCACCTGTGTGGTCGGCATCATCGGTGACGATATCATCCGGGTCTGCAGGGAAGCATCAGAAAGGCACGGGATCGATGTCATCCCGGTGGAGTCAAGCGGATTTATCTCGGGTAACAAGATCATCGGGTACCGGGCTGCTGCACATGCACTGATCCGGCTCATTACGCCGAAAGAAGGGGAGGTGATTCCGAAGACCCGGAGAGTCAATCTCCTGGGAGAATACAACCTTGGCGGCGAAAAATGGCTTATCGAACGGTATCTCCGGGAGATTGGAGTAGAGATGAACGTTGCCTGCACGGGAGATTCCACTGTTGCTGCTCTGAAACAGATCCCTGGGGGCTACCTGAACCTGGTCCAGTGCACGGGATCCATGCATTACGTGGCAAAACTTCTCGAAGAGCAGTATGGCACCCCCTCTGTCGATGTCAACTTCTTCGGGGCGTACAATACTGCCGAGAGCCTCCGGGCGATCGCCAGGTTATATGATGAACCAGGAATGACCGAACGGGCAGAACGGCTGATCGAGCGGGAGACCACACGGATAGAGCCTGAGATCCGGTATTACCGTCAAAAGCTCGAGGGGAAACGGGCTGCCATTTACGTAGGCGGGGCTTTTAAAGCCCTGGCCATCATCAGGCAGCTCAGGGAACTCGGGGTGGATATCGTCTTCTGCGGTACCCAGACCGGCAAACAGGAGGATTACGAACAGATACATGGTATGCTTAAACCGGGATCGGTGATCGTCGACGATGCCAACCCGGCAGAGATTGAGAGGTTCCTCGTTGAGAAGAGGGTTGACATTATGGCCGGAGGAGTCAAGGAACGGGTTCTTGCCCATAAACTTGGTGTGGGTTTCGTGGACCATAACCATGACCGGAAGGAATGTCTCGCCGGATATGACGGGGCGGTTACCTTTGCCAGGGAGGTCTTCTTCACCTGCTGTTCCCCGGTATGGGACTCTCTCAGGAGACAGCCGGATTGGGAGGTTGCAGATGGTACCTGACCCGCATCCGCTCCACGAGGTTAACGAGAATCAGTGCCAGGTATGCATGCCACTTGGGGGTGTCATGGCCCTGAAAGGGATAGCAGACTCCATGGTCCTGGTTCACGGTTCGCAGGGGTGCAGTACCTACATGCGGCTCTCGATGGTCGAGCATTTCAACGAGCCGGTGGATATCGCCTCTTCTTCCCTCAACGAGAAACAGACGATCTACGGGGGAGAGGAGAACTTCCGGAAAGGGCTTGACAATATCATCAGGGTGTACAGGCCGAAGGTCATCGGGGTGGTGACAACCTGCCTGACCGAGACGATGGGAGAGGATACCGGCAGGATGATAGGTACCTACCTTGCCGACCGGAGTCTCCACGGTATCGATATCATCCCCATCTCCACTCCCAGCTACAGCGGAACCCAGTCTGAGGGATTCTGGACTGCTGTCCGGGATCTTATCGTCTATTACACGACCACGGTCTCTCCCCATGAAGGAGT
The DNA here is from genome assembly GCA_028679485.1 of Methanospirillum sp. Lineage (GTDB taxonomy): Archaea > Halobacteriota > Methanomicrobia > Methanomicrobiales > Methanospirillaceae > Methanospirillum. The sequence goes on from JAJRBL010000228.1 coordinate 5,695, forward strand.
CAATATCATCGTCGCCCAGATAAGCCCGGCAGATACCCGGGAGATAAAACGTATTGCTAGACTGATGGGGGTCATGATCACCCTGGTTCCCGATATATCCATGACCCTCGACCGGCCGTACGGGATCTTGTACGAGAAGATCCCGCCGGGAGGGACGAGACGTGAGGATATTGCGGGGATGGGCGGAGCAAAGGCGACGATACAGTTCGGGTACTGTTGTCCCGATCCCCTCTCTCCGGGAAAGTACCTCGAAGAGGAGTACGGGGTTCCTTTGTACAACATTCCCCTCCCGACCGGCCTTATGAACATGGACCGGTTTATCAGAGCCCTGGTCTCGATAACCAAAAAGCCTGTTCCGCAGAGTATTATGCTCGAAAGGGGATGGCTATGCGATGCCATGGCTGATGCCCACAAGTGCCTGGCCGAGATCCGTCCGGCAGTGTACGGGGATCCAGAACTGGTGTATGCGGTATCCTCACTCTGCGTTGAGAACGGGGCAATTCCTGCCCTGGTAGCAACCGGGACAACATCGTCCCGGTTCAGCCGGGAGATCCTCTCTCTCACACAGGACGGTGAGAGGCAGCCGGAGATCCTCGAACAGGCAGACTTCTCCGGGATAGGAGCGACTGCCGCCCAGAAAGGGGTGAACCTTGCCATCGGACATTCGGGCGGGAAGGTCCTGACCGAACGGCATGGTATACCGCTGGTCAGGGCAGGATACCCGGTTCATGACCGGCTCGGGGGGCAGCGGATCCTGACCCTGGGGTACACCGGTACCCTGTCACTCCTGGATACCATCTCGAACACGTACCTTGAGGAGAAATACCGCACGTACAGGCAGCTTCGAAGAACCGAATTCTATGACCGCGGAGGAGTAATTCATGCAGAAACCTAAACAGCATATCTTTGTCTGCACCAGTTCCCGGGTGACCGGCCAGGCGAAAGGCTACTGCCACGCCAACGAAGGGCTCGGGATCATGCAGAGATTCATCGAGGAGATAGACGACCGTGAACTTGGCGGCGAGGTCTTCCTGAGTAATACCGGATGTTTCGGCATCTGTGAAAAGGGACCGATCGTCGTGGTGTACCCGGAAAATGTCTGGTATGGATCGGTATCGGCTGACGACGTGGAGGAGATCATGGATTCGCACATTGAAGGCGGACAGGTTGTAGAGCGTCTCGTATTGCCATGAATCATCCGGAGCCAGGTATGTTTCACGAGATAGCGGCTGTTATCGGAAATGACGGCAGAAGTACCCGTCTTACCGAGTCCGGAACCGTGGTGGTATACCGGCGGAGCCGGAGTTCGTGGCAACCGGTCAGGAAGACAGCCTTTTCGGTCCAGGAAGGGGAGAGCCTGGCAGTTCTCAGGAAGAAGATGGCTGATCTCATCAGCTTCCTCGGGGACTGCAGGATCTTTGCAGCCCAGGCAGCCAGCGGTGCCCTCTATTATGAACTGGTAAAGGCAGGATGCAGTGTCTTCGAGGCCCCGGGAAGACCTGACGAGTTTCTCGAGGATATCCTGGAGGAGGAGGAGAAGGAAAGGTCAGTCCGTGCAGCAGCAAGGAACGAACCGGTTCCCGGACCGTACGAACAGGCACCCGGGAAGTATTTCGTCTCGATCAAAGAGATCCAGGGGAAAAACCCGGGGACAACGAGCAAGCAGATCCTCCAGGAATTTGTCTCCCGGGGATCGTTTGCCAGACTTGAGATCATCTGCGATCATGTTCCCCCCTGGATAGAGATGGAGGCAGAGAGAAGAGAGTACTCGATCGAAACAGAGAAGTCAGGAGAGAACGAGGTGCGGGTCGTTCTGACCAATCCCCTTCAGATGTCCTGGTAACCGGGTGTACCCGATCGGGTACTATCCAGGCGGCTGATATCCTGAAGAACCAGGCACGTACACGCCCCAGATATCCCTTTTTTCGGTATACAGGATCATATCCCTGTAGATCAGACCTTGTATTCATGATGCAACCATAAAATAGGATATTCACCCTGCCGGTTGGAATGTCTTCATCCCTCATCGATCGAAGACGAGATCATACCACAGGAGAAAACTGTATCCTGGTGAGAACATGTCGAGTCAATTCAACCTTAACCAGCCGATGGGTATCGGAATCATATCTCTTCTGGTACTGATCGGATCTCTCTTCCTGGTATCAGTGAGTACTGCAGAAACCACATCAACGGGTTCTGCGGTATCAGGAGAGCAGAGCATCCAGTTGCCGGAACCTGATCATGACGATGCAAAGAGCCTCGATTATGCCCTTGAAACCCGGAGAAGCATCAGGGATTTTGAAGACAAGGCATTATCACAGGGAGATCTCTCGCTCCTCCTCTGGAGCGGCCAGGGGATCACCAATACGACGAGCGGTCAGAGGACGGCACCTTCGGCGATGCGGAAGTACCCGCTCACTCTGTACGTGGCAATATCTGATGTGACCGCGATCGATCCCGGGGTATATGCATATCGTCCTGCAGACCATTCGATGGTGAAATACCTCAACGAATCGGGAAAGGATACCGTTCTCAAGGCACTCGGCCAGAACCAGGTATTATCGGCACCGCTGACAATCGTTGCCGAGGCAAACTATACCTGTTTCCAGGGCACTCCCATGACCGAGGAGGAGTACAGCAGGTTTGCGGCTCTTGAAGCAGGCCATGTATTCCAGAACATGCTGCTCATGGAGACATCCCGTGGTATGGCCGGGACACCGTTTACCGGTTTTAATGTCAGTTCTGTTGAGAATGCCCTGAAAACCAGCCAGGATCATCACGTACTCTACGCGATGACCGCCGGATACCCGAAAAAATAATTTTTTTTGTTCAGACCGGGATGAGAAGTTCGGTCAGAAGTTCTTCTTCCGGGACCTCGTCAGGGTCGTTCAGGTACTGGTCCCGGCAGGGTGTCCCCGGGGTGGCTCCCTGTTTTGCCGTCCATTCATACAATTTCCCCCAGGATTCATGGACGTCCTGGTATGGTCCCTTGTGGATCGCCGAGGCAAACCTGCCTCCCGGGAGTGTCTGAACAATTATGCCGGGGATATGATCCGGAAGCCTCCCGGTTACCGGGACTGCGACCTCCACATCGGCATCAAACTCCCGGTATTCGCCATCATGGTATATCGTGGTGAACGGTCCGGTGATCGAGACCTGTTCGGATCCTGACTGGTGACTTCCGATGAATTGGCAGAGCTGGCCGATCATGTTGGTGATGACCTCCCCGTACTCTCCCTTGTCACGAATAGAGATGACCCGAAGCGGTTCTATATCCTTGAACTTTGGTTCTGCAAGCAGCATGGAAAACAACTCCTTCTCCTGTCTCTGCAGGAGATGATCGATCGAGTGTAACCTCTCGATCTCTGACAAAACCTTCTCCCGCTGCTTTCGGATGAGATCCATGAACCTCTCCTCGTCCCCGTTCTCCTTTGCCAGTATCACTTCGTTCACCGCTGCCAGGGGAAACCCGAGATCGACAAGGGATCGTATCATCACGCCTCGCTGGATCTGGGAGAGCTGGTAGTAGCGGTACCCGGTGAACCGGTCTTTCGCTGCCGGGGAGAGGAGCCCGGTCTCGTCGTAGAGACGAAGAGCCTTGCAGGTCAGCCTTGTCATCATGGAGAATCTTCCGATGGGAATCTTGTCAGGGATCATAGTATTACCTGATGATATGGATCAGGGAGAGGTAAAGATGACCTGAGTCTCCACCGGGGAAGAGTTTTGGAATCTCCCGGAGAGAAAGACAATATAAGGATAAAAAGAGGGTGAAAATTAAGACAGCAGTCTCAGCGCCTGTTCTTCTGAGCACCGGTGGTGCTTGGAGACTTTGAATCCTGCTGTGTCTGACTGTCCAGCTTACTGTTTGCAGCTGAATCATTCTTGTTCTGTTTCTTGGACATTCTTTTCATCTCGTTCTTTCGAACTTTCAATGAACGATTCTGTTCATCTACATCCTTCTGTTATGTGTATCCACGTAAAAGGCTTTCTGCCGGGGCAACCCGGAATATCGTGAAAAATCGGGTTTTTCTACGATCAGATTACTTATTGCGGTAATACTGATAAAAAAATCACTGTTTGGCTTGTATCCGGATTCAGTTGCTGATGCCTGTTCTTTTCTGGAAAAAGCGCATCTGGGTGATGTAGCCGGGATATGCCTGCTTGTGATCCTGTTACCGATCCTGTTCACGGATGCCTGGTTAATGGAATTATCGGTTCCTATGATGGTGATGCCATCGGAAATCATGGATACTATGATTTCTGGTTCAATCTCCTGATCGC
>JAJRBL010000001.1 GCA_028679485.1 Methanospirillum sp.
AAAGAATTCTTCTTCGGATTTTTGAATCAGGCCCACAATCCCTGGACGAGATTAAGAATGAACTCAAGGTTCCGACTACTTCAATTCTTCCCCAGTTACGTATCCTGGAAGAGCATGATCTCATACGGAAAAGCAACAAAAAATTCATGTTAACGGTTATCGGAACGATTACCACGGAAAAATTGGTTTCATTGGTGCGGATTACCGATGTTCTGGATAAAAACCTGCAGTACTGGCATACCCATGCGATTGAATCGCTTCCCCCGGAATTTATCCTGCGTATATCAGATCTTGGGAATTACACCATTGCATCATCTGATCCTCCTCATACGTTCATTCCAAAGAGGAAATTTCATGAACAGATGGAAAAAACCTCATTTTTCCGGGGTATGTCGGCAACAATCCATCCGGATCACCTGGTTGTTTATCTTCACCTGGCGAGAGAAGGCCGGGATATATCTCATGTTACTACTAAAAAGGCATATGATACCCTCATTGCCAGGTATCCTGATGAAATGAAAGAATTATCAGGATTAATGCATGATGGATTTATTATCTCTCCTGTTGATTTTGAATGGGAATGTGTCGTTACCGACGATACGCTTTTTCTTTCATTATTTCTGAAATCCGGTGCAGTGGATCCGAACTATGACCTGATAAGTGCAGATGAGTCTGCCAGAAGATGGGGATCTGATCTATACCAGTATTTTGCTTCGAAGGGTGTTCCGGTTTAATGAAACCATCATCTGTATCTCCCTGATGCCCGCTTCCATCTTCTCATCCGGCTGGGTTTTTCTCCCATTTGGTTGGATCTCCCGGGGCAGGTTCGATTAAACCGGAATTTTCTCCTTCTCCTCGGTAGCCTGGCATCCCGGCATCTCATCCGGCTGGAGATAGGTATCGCCCCACAGCATCATCGCCTCGATGATCGGGAGGACAGCCTTTCCCTGCCTGGTGAGCGTGTACTCGACCCGGGGAGGAACCTCGGGGAAGACCTTCCGCGTGATGATGGTATGCTTCTCCAGGTCACGCAGATGCCTGGTTATCGTCTTTGAATTAATCCCGCACAAAAGGTTCTGAAGTTCTGAGAACCTGAGCGTCTCGTTCCGGAGGTGCCAGATGATGATAAGATTCCATTTCCGGCCGATGATATCTACGACGAGTTCAACCTTGCATATATGCTTTTTTCCTGATTTTTGCGACATATCTCCAATACTTACTTTATAGAAATAATGTTACAAAAATTCTTCTGATGATTATAATATAGTATATGAGCAATCTTTAGAACAGAGAATTCATGACACTGAACATCGATTCTGATTCCTGCAACCGGTGTGGTATCTGCAGCACCGTCTGCCCGATGGGAGTCATCACTCCTGCAAACAAGACCACACCCCCTGTTCTCCCTGAAAAGAAACAGTCTGCCTGTATCTCCTGCGGGCAGTGCGAGGTCTTCTGTCCCCCTGGTGCCATAACCGTGGGAAATCCCGGCCGGAAAGCAGAGAAGGGCTGGAACGGAAAGGATATGCCCCCGGATCTTCTCGACATATACCTGAAAAGCCGCCGCTCTATCCGGAATTACCTGGCTGAACCGGTATCCCGGGATACGATCCTCTCACTCCTCGACATCGCCCGTTACGCAGCATCCGGAGGAAACGGACAGCCGGTGGAGTGGCTGGTGATGGAAGACCGGGAGGATGTGAAGAAGGTCGCTGCCCTGACGATTGAGTGGATGCAGACCCTGGTCGGAACACCCCACCCGATGAGCGGATACATTCCGTCCCTTGTCTCTGCCTGGGATGCGGGGGTCGATGTCATATGCCGGGGCGCTCCCCATCTTCTCTTCGCCCATGTCCCGGAGGATAATCCCATGGCACAGGTTGACGGGATAATCGCCCTCACCCATGTCGACGTGGCGGCTCCAGCTTTCGGTGTCGGTACCTGCTGGGGAGGTTTCGTTGCCATGGCAGGTCGTTCGCACCAGCCGCTGATGGAAATGCTCCACCTTCCAAAGGGGCGGATACCCCTGTACGCGATGATGTTCGGGTATCCCCGGTTCAAACCCTTGAACATACCGGAACGGAAACCTCTCTCGGTGACCTGGTACTGAGAATCATGAAGATACTGGCGATAAACGGAAGTCCGCGGAAGGACTGGAACACCGCTACCCTTCTCAGACATATCCTTGACGGGGCATCCTCGCAAGGGGCAGAAACCGGACTCATCCATCTCTATGACCTTGATTATACCGGATGCACGAGTTGTTTTGTCTGCAAGCTCCGCGACGGGAAGAGTTACGGGAGATGTGCCGTGCATGACGGTCTCACTCCTATTCTCGGAGAGATCCCTGATGTCGATGGAATAATCCTCGGTTCTCCTATATATTTCGGGATTGTATCCGGTATGATGCGTTGTTTCATGGAACGGCTCTTCTTCCCGTACCTCGTGTACAAGAATCCTCCAGAGTCCCTCTTCCCGGGGAAGATCCCCTCGGCATTCGTGTACACGATGAATGTTGAAGAGAAACAGGTACACGAGGCCGGATATGATGTGCATTTCTCCTCTAACCGGATGGTGATGGAACGGATGTTCGGCTGCCCGTGCGAGTCGTTCTTCTCGTATGAAACCAGGCAGTTCGAGGATTACTCGAAGATGGTCTTCGAGTACGTCGATCCCGCCCTGCGGGTGGAGCAGGCAGACAAGAAATTCCCTGCAGAGTGCAGGCAGGCATATGATCTCGGCGTCCGGCTTGCGACTCCCGGGAAACAGGAAGAGTATGCTTGATCCGGTTCAGAAAGCCTGAACCGGATTTATCCTTTTTGGAACTGCAATGCAGGAGAACAGGAAGGTTGTCATAGATCCTCCTCCCATGATACCGGATGGTTCTCAAAGCAGCCTTTATGTTCGTAGCTCCCGGAGCAGATCCCGCGATTCATCGTTCCGTTATCAGAACGTCTGAAGTCGAACTGATCACGGTCGGGGTGGGTAATTATGCTACTGCGGAACAGGTAGCCAGGGACCTGGTTGATGAAGGCGTGAATGCCATAGAACTCTGCGGAGGGTTTGGCATTGAAGGAACAGCCAGGGTGAAACAGGCGGTTATGGATAAGGCTGTCGTCGGTGTTGTCAGGTTCGATACCCATCCCGGGCTTGGCAATGCCAGCGGAGACAGCCTTTTTGCCGAATGAAACCTTTTTCCGGATTCCGGTGAGTCAGATGGACGAGAGAAAAATCTCACCTGGTCACCTTCATGAAGCAGAGTTTGTCGTTTGATATATTCAAAGGAATATC
>JAJRBL010000229.1 GCA_028679485.1 Methanospirillum sp.
CCGGCGACCGGTGCGAGATCCGCTACACCGATATAATCTGCCCCGTTAACAGTTCCAAGATCGACAATCATCTTTTCGAGAGAGTTCATGAAAATATCCTTGCCCTGGTACGCGAAAAAACCAGCAGGTTAAATTGTTATGATATATACCTGTTGAAAGTAATATGATCCGGAAAGATAGACACAATTTTCATGAAACAACCAAGGACAGCAGAGAAAGGTGGGAGTCCAATGCTGATTACTGGGATGCCTGGATGGGAGACAATTCGAATTTTTTTCACTGCAATGTCGTCCGTCCCCACACGGAAGAGTTGCTCGATATCAGGGAAGGAGACCTGATCCTGGATATTGCCTGCGGAAACGGCAATTTTTCACAACGTGCCGCTGAAAAGGGAGCCAGGGTAGTAGCCTTTGATTACAGCGAAAAGATGATCGCCCATGCCAAAAAACGCAGGTATTCTTTCCTGGATCGGATATCATTCCATGTCTGCGATGCCACAAGTAGGAGAGAACTTATGAATCTGGAACAAAACCAGCCATTTGACAAAGCCGTTGCAAACATGGCCTTCATGGATATTGCAGATATCAAACCCCTGCTGCATGCGGTCTCCGATCTGCTGAAACCAGGAGGAACCTTCGTCTTCTCGACTCATCATCCCTGTTTTGCCAGGCCAGATGATACATACCTGACCGCTCGTTTTCACGAAGGGATAGGTATCAGGGGCCAGCCGGTACTGCAGTTATATTATCACCGTTCATTGCAGGATATCTTTCAGACCTGTTTTCAGGCAGGATTCATGATAGATGGTTTTTACGAAGAACCGGATGATGACAGGGAATACCCGGTGATCATCATCGTCAGGGTAAAAAAGGGAAGGTAAACACCGACAGCATGCAGGATACGTTCACCCTTATCTCCCATACTGGATCAGTTTCGAGATGTAGTACCTGGCCCAGAAAAACCCGGTAATACCCCCGAGGATATCTCCTATCACAATCCCCCACCAGACCCCGTGTTCACCGAATCCGAAGGTAATACCCAGAAGGTAGGCAGAGGTCGCCATGAACACAAGGTTTCGCAGGATATTGATAATGAGCGAGGTAACTCCTTTCCCGGTCCCCTGGAACACGGAAGAGGACATGATCCCCGGGGGAACAAACGGGTAAAAAATGCACATGGTTGCGAGAAAGGCTGCAATGCTCGGGGCAAGATGGGCACCTTCTGCCGAGTAGGAGAAGATATACGATATCGGTCCTGAAAAGAGCCAGGTAACAATACTGATTCCGACAGCGATAGCCATGCCAAACAGGATTGAGAAGGAATGGATGACCTTGAACTTCTCGAACTGCCTCCCGCCGTACGCAGCAGCAGTGACCGATACCACCGACGTCCCGATGGCAACCAGGGGAATGATGGCGAACATGACAACCCGCCACCCAGCCGTATACACGGCTACCGCATCGGTTCCAGCAACCGTTACCAATATCCCGTTGATGAAGATCGCCAGGAACGAGAAGAGGAAGAACTCGCAACTTGCCGGAAGGCCTACCTGCAGGATGTCATGGATCGTATCCCGGTCGAACTTTGTCTCTGGCCAGGTAAGACGGATATAGGTATCTTTTTTGACGAAAAACCAGTACAGGAGCACGATCATGACCATGATCAGGGAGATGATCATCCCCCAGGCTGCTCCCGCGATTCCCAGTTTGCAGTAGTAGATAAGAATGGGATCCAGGATGATATTCAGGATCGATGAGACAGCCATGACATACATCGTCCGCTTGGTATCGCCTTCGGCCCTGAGAATCGCATAGGTAACGTTTGTCAGGAGGAGGAGGATCGTCCCGGCAAAAACGATGTTTCCATACTCTACTGCAAGATCTGCAGTCTCACCTGCTCCAAAGAGCAGCACAAGCGGATATGAGGTAAGGATAAGAATAACCGATATGATGATGGAGACCAGAACGGTCATACCTATTGCCTGAATTGCCGCTGTATTTGCTCCTTCGTGGTCATTTGCCCCGATCCGGCGTGAAATGACGGAAGTGACCCCTGCTCCAAGCCCGTTTCCAAGGCCGATAAGGATCATGAACAGGGGAGTGATAAATCCCACCGCAGCCAGGGCATCAGACCCAAGGCCGGCAACCCAGATCGCATTTGCCAGGTTGTAGGTTGACATCAGGAGCATGGCAACGATCATCGGGATTGATAACTTTATGATTGCAACTTTCGGGTCGCCCCTGAGCAGAATGACCCCTATTGTATCTTTTGAGGCTTGAGTAGTTGATGACATGATGGATTATTCCTCTGATGAGAGTTCCCGGCATTCATTACATCCCGTTTCATGGAGATGATGGAGAACTGCTGATGACATGGTATACATGACCCGTTTCAGGTGTTCCTGTTCAGGTTCTGTAAGCGACGAAGTAACGATCTTCTCCCATTCCTGGTCGACTCCAATCAGTTCCCTGGCAATTTCTTTCGCCTTTGCGGCAGGAAACAGTCTTACTGCCCGACGATTGACGGGATCTGTTCTTCGTATGACATACCCGGAATCTTCGAGTTTTTTTACCATCCTCGCGATTGTGCCCCGATCGATGTGAAATTTTTTAACGAGCATCTCCTGGGTGGTATTCTCGTGGTCCAGGAGATACACGATGATGGGATACTGCCCGTACGAGAGCCCGAACTGCCGGAGATGCTGATTCAGAATAATGATGCGGGTTCTGAAAATGACAGATATTAATGCCCCGAGGGGGAGATCTTCAGGTAGATTGCAGGGATCAGGCACCTATATGTATCGAGTACAGGACCATATATATGTTGTCGTGACAACAACTTTCGTGTGAAACTCAAAAAAGGAATGATAACCCGGGAATAGGGATTAGTATCAGATATAATGGTTTTTCCGCAGCCAGTCCCTTTGTGGGGGAGTATACCGGTAGACGATATCGCATTTTTCATCCTGAAATGACCAGGGGGTAATGATAATGACATCTCCTTCCCGGATCCATGCCCTCCGTTTCATCTTTCCTTTGATCCTTCCAAGCCTGGTCACCCCGTCCGAAGACCTGACACGGATATGAAAAGAGCCAAGCATAAGTTCGGCATAGGCAAATTGTTCGCCATTCCGTTTATTCGGCAGGCGAACACGAATTACCTCAGTATTTTCTCCATTTGGAGACGCAGTGCCGGTTGCAGGGTTAGTTTCAGCTTCATTTACTGTGATCTGATCATCTCCGATAAAAAGTGCAATATATCACGAAAACCAAACGAACAGGAAATATACAGGATTAATGTAATCTATTCGCACTAGTTGCTAAACAAAATTATAAAAATTCTGCCAGTAGTGTACTACATGCTGCCAAAGCTGATGAACCTGCCGATCATACGATCGCCAGTACCGGAACAGGATATTTATCTCATCCTCCTCTCCATATTACAGGAATATACCAGGTATTCCGAAAAACAGGAACGATCGCATGAATAAGGAAAAACTCATCAGACGCCGGATGCAGGAGGCAGAAAAAGTTCTCGAAAGAGGATCAATCAACCGGGCCGTTCTCCTGTACGATCATGTCATACGGCTCGATCCACACCATGAAAAGGCACTAATAGAACGGTTTAAATGCCTTTTTGCATTGAATTCTCCGGTAGAACTGCTGACAAAGGCTGACCAGCTCGTGGAGTCCCTGCCAGACACTGCAGAAGCCTGGATGTGCCGGGCCCTGGCATACTCCCACGCACGAGAATTCGAACCGGCAATTGAATCATACCGGAGATGCATCGATCTCGAACCTGATAACTTCCGGGCTGTCCACAACCTGGGTTCTGTCCTGTGCGAAAACGACCATGATGATGAGGGTATCCCTCTCCTGGAACGGGCGGTTTCAATCAGTCCTGATTACCAGATCGGACAAGGGACACTATTGCTCAAATATTATGAAAAAAAGCGTTTTGATGAAGCGATTAAGGCAGGCGAACATGCCCCGGGCATTCTTGAACAACGGCCGGAACTCAGGCGAGTCCTCGGCGAATGCTATTATGCCACGGGTAAATTCACGATTGCCAGGGAGATATTCTCTGATGTCATCCATGAGTTCCGGGGAGATGAAATAACCCGCTCGATGGGCACTCCTGTGGTGGACGATACGGATGGCTACGATCATGCTGGGACACATGGCGGAGGAGACGAAGAATACCTGAAAGCAACTTATTTCAGGGCTGTTTTATCACTGCAATCCGTATCGGCGAAGGATCCCGGGGATATACAGGCGATTGAATCTGATCTTGCATCAGTCCTCTCGATTAATCCGGAACACGGCTATGCTCTTGCCGCGATGGCGAATATAAAAAGAAAAGAGGATAAAACGGACGAGGCTGTTTCTTGTATTGACAAGGCAATACGGCTTGTTCCAGGTGATGAGGAATTATTGAGGCTCAAAGGGCTCATCCTCATGGAAAAGGAACCCCAGGCTGCCCATGATCTCTTCGATGAGGTACTTAAGAGGAAACCTGCACATGCCGGGGCACTTCTTGGAAAAGCACTCACACTCAGGTCACTGGGACGGAACGAGGAGGGAGTCGCAGCAATGAAAGAGTTATCACGGAAAAATCCCCTGTTACTGCAGATGATTCTGGGAGCTCTCCAGGAGGATGACGAAGAGAAGAGTATCCGGGATACATAGTATAAGGCAGACTTTCAAAAAAGTTATGCCATTAACGATATTATCAC
>JAJRBL010000230.1 GCA_028679485.1 Methanospirillum sp.
CTCTCGCAGTTCATCCTCGACCTTTTTGCGATGGGATATATCCGTGTGTGTCCCAACCATCCTGAGTGGTTTTTGCTCATAATCCCATGTTACCACCTTACCCCGGCTGAGTATCCAGACATAATCACCAGCCTTTCTCCGCATCCTGATCTCGATGAAGTAGGGCTTTGCCCCGTGATTAAACTGTTCTGATATCGCTGCAATAAGCCTCTCATGATCATCGGAATGAACAAGAAAGAGAAACGTCTCGTACGACTGGGGCAGTTCGTAGGGCTCATACCCGAGCATGGTGTACCAGCGGGGGTTAAAGTAGGTCGCCCCGGAGGGAATATCCCAGTCCCAGTACCCGTCATTGATCGCTTCCAGGGTATATTTGAGTCGTTCCTCACTCTTTTGCAGAGCATCCTCCACCTCTTTTCTTTTGGTGATGTCCAGGCAGATACCAGACATTCTGATCGGGATCCCCTCATCATCATAGATAGTTTTTCCTGCTGCTCCGATCCACCGGTATCGTCCATCCGGCATCCTGATACGGTATTCATTCCAGAGATCGATCTTCTCCTCTATCGCCTGATTAATCCGATCAAGAGCCGGGTTCCGGTCATCAGGGTGGAGGATTTTAAGCCAGTTCTCAAATGTTGGTTCAGCAGTATCAGGAAGACCAAAGAGGGAGTAAAACTCGTGGTTCCAGGTCTGGACCGATGTTTTCATGTCCCAGTCCCAGGACCCGGCTTTTGCAGCCCGCTGGGTGAACTGTAACCACTCCCGGGTATTACCCAGTCGCTCTTCTGCCTCCTTCTGCCTGGTGACATCATCGTACACGGCGACAACGTCCCCGTTCTTAATTTTATAGACGAAATTTTCCCGCCACCCGAATCGCTTCTCATCGATATAATACGAGATCGGTAACTGCCTGGCAACCCCGGTCTTCCATACCTCTTTCAGGATATCAAACAGGCCAAACTTCTTCACCCCGGAAAAGACCTCCAGGACTGAATGCCCCACGATATCGGCTTTCACCACCCCTTCAATTCGTTCCACGGCATGATTGAGGTCAGATATCAGGAAATCCTCGCCATCATTGACTGCCTGATATATTACTACCCCGGCATGCATATGAGAGAACAGTTCGTGGAACCGGTCTTCACTCTCCCGGAGATCCCGGGTCTGTTCCCGAATCTTCTCTTCCTGTGATGAGATGAAGGTTTGAAGATCCTGCAATGCCTGTAGTCGTCCCTGAACAACGGCATTAAGAAATAGTGCAATGATCGCGGTGATACAGATGAACAGTTGTATGGAGAGCAGGTACCCAGGAGAGGATACGGCGATATCTTCGGCAGAGAACCACGCAGTACTGACTGCCATTGCATCCCCGATAAGGAGGGTCAGGAATACATAAAAGAAGGAGAACCTGAAGACTGCATACATGATGAAGATGAGAAAGAGATAGGGTACATCCATCTGAAACATCAGACATGAGGCAGGGATAAGGATAACAAAATATCCGAGTATCTCAATCCATCTCTCTTTTGGAATGACCGGATGGACAGAGTGATACGTGATCAGCGGGGGTGCGATGAGAATGATTCCGGAGATATCCCCGAGCCACCAGGTAAAGATGTTCAGGGGAAGGTCCTGAACCGATAGATATTCCTGGAAACAGAGTGTTGCTGCTCCGAATACACTTGCAAAAAGAGATGAGCAGGCGATAATTGCACAGAACCGGAAGGTAAGGAGAGGATGGTAAGCAGAGAATGATTCTGTAAGGTATTTCCTGAATATGTACAAAAAGATGATGGCTTCAACACAATTTCCAATACCAAGAAGAGCAGCAGTGATCGGGGAGACCCCTGTTGTCAGCACGGCAAGAAAGGTTCCAAGCAGGATACCGGGGATGACCTGATACCCCCATAAGACCATGCCGGCGATTGCAATACCTGCCGGAATCCAGATTGGAGAGACGTTTCCGTGGGTGATGCCAAACGTGAGACAGATCTCTGCCAGAATGAAATAGGATATGGTAAACAGAATGAAACGAACGGCTTCCGGTCTCCTATTCAGGAAATGTAATCTCATACCTGGTTCCCTGTCTTCGATAGACTTGAACAGATCCTGACAATTGTTTGACTAATCCTTTGACTAACTCAAGGCCAAGCGTTTTCTGGGATTTAATGGTAGCAGATTCGGGAATGCCAATTCCATCGTCTGCATAGACAAGATGATACACCCCGTCCTGAAGGATAAATTCGATAAGGATAGTCCCTTCCCGATTATCAGGGAATGCATGCTTGAGGGAGTTGGAGATCAGTTCGTTTATGATGAGACTGCAGGGGACGGCTTTCGAGATGGTGAGGTACTCAGTTTTTTCTGACAAGCGGAGGGAGATCCGGGAGGTATCCACCTTGTAGGTATCAAAGATATTCCGGCTTATCTTCCGTAGATACCGGATATAATCGATCCGGTCAAGATCCATGGACTGGTATAATTCCTCGTGAACCAGGGCAATGGATTTCACCCGGTTCTGGCTTTCGATCAGTATCTCCTTGAGTTCCGGGTTGGTTAAGAGTCGTGACTGCATGAACAACAGGCTCGATACCACCTGCATGTTGTTCTTGACCCGGTGATGGATCTCCTTGAGCAGTATCTCTTTTTCCCGCAGAGATCTCTCGATCTTCAGTTCCATCTCCTTTTTCAGGGTGACATCCCGGAAACTGTAGACCCTTCCCACAATCGTGTACCCGATCTGCTGGGGTTTCGAATACCGCTCAATGCTCCGGCCATCTGATAATATAAGGGTATCTGCACTCTCCCTGTCAGGTTCAGAGGATATAGCGGTCATCCTCTCCCAAAACGATCCCGGGTCAGAAACCTGCCTGGCCATCGTCTCAAGCACTGCGGTTTCATCACCTGATCCGATGACAGAATTTGGAATATGCCACATACGAGCAAATCCTTTGTTGTATACCGTGACCGTTCCACTGTCATCTGCCACGAAAATACCATCAGGGGTTGATTCAATCGTTGCAGAGAGAACGGACAGGGTTTTCTGGAGGTTCTGTTCAGCCGCCATCCGCTCCTCAACCTCGGTCTGTAGTTCTTCGTTGATACATGAGAGTTGATTTGTCCGTTCAGTGACCCGTTCCTCAAGAGTCTGGTTGATTGATCGGATCTTCTCCTCATTCTCTTTCGGATGAGAGATGTCAAGGATAAATGCCACTGATTCAGTCCTTTCCGGCTCTAACAGAACATATCCTACCAGTACCCAGATACGCGATCCATCTTTCCGGATATACTGCTTCTCATACGGAGTACAGCTCCCCTTCTCCCTCGCCTCTGATACACCCTGATCATCAAGGGGCAGGAACTCGGAAGGAGTAATATCAGTCCATCTGATACCCCCGGTCTCGAAATCCTGTCTTGAATACCCGATGATCCTGAGGAACTCATCGTTTGCCTGAAATATTGACCCGTGGATATCACCAATCAGGGTACCGATAACCGGCGCGTTGAATAAAGCAGATAGTTTTTCCTGGTATCTCCGGATATCATATTCGAAACGTCGCTTTTCAGTGATATCCTGCACAATTCCTGTTATTTTTAATGGTTCCCCGTTTTCATCGCGGTATAATTCTCCAATAGAGACAACGATCCGATCAGGTGAGCCGTCTGCAGGATGGATCGCAAACTCCACATCAAGCGGAATATTCTTCTCTATCACCCCGGAAATTGCTGATCTTACCTGGTCAGAATCCCTAATGCAGGTAAGAACCTCAGAGATATCCTTCGTCCCATCCGGGGTGTGTTCTAACCCATAGATGGTAAAACACTCATCTGACCCCCATATCTCCCCAGTGTGGATAAAATACTCCCATACTCCTACATGACCGGCTTTCTGGGCTTCAGAAAGCCGGTTGTGGACCTCGTGGAGTTGGAGTTCGCTCTGCCTGATCATCTCCATCTGGTCACGGAGTTCTTCCTGCTGGGATGCGAGTTCTTCATAACTTGCACTGAGTTCTTCATTCATGGAGTAAAGCGAAACATTCCTCTCCCGGAGTTCTGTTTCATACACTTTACGTTCACTGATATCCCGGATGATTGCCTGGCGGTACAGGACCCCTTGAATC
>JAJRBL010000231.1 GCA_028679485.1 Methanospirillum sp.
AGCAGCCAGGGTATACAGCAGGTTCTTAAGGCGATGGAGGATCTCAACACCACCGTGAACCAGGTCGCCCTCAGGACAGAACAGGTGAGCAGGCTGACTTCGGAGGCTGACGATCTCTCGAAGGAAGGCGCTGACCGGGCAGGGATCGCGGACAAGGGGATGGAAGGGATCACCGCATCAACAGAGGACAGCAGGAGGATCATCGGGGATATCAGAACCAGGATGGAGGAGATCGGAAAGATCATCGGTCTTATCAGGGATATATCTGATCAAACCGGGCTTCTCGCCCTGAATGCCGCAATCGAGGCTGCACGTGCGGGAGATGCAGGCAGGGGTTTTGCCGTGGTTGCAGATGAGGTCAAGACCCTGGCACAGGAGACCCAGAAATCGGCGGAGAATATCGCCGATATTATTGCAGACCTCCAGGGGAGAACAGTAGAAGCGGCAGATTCGATGGAAAAAACCTTTGCTGAGGTTACCGAGGGAGGAAAAGCTTTATCACAGACGCTTTCAACATTTACCCGTATCGCGGACCTTATCACGAATATCAACAGTAATGTCGGGGATGTTGCTGCAGCAAGCCAGGAACAGGCTGCATCAGTCCAGGAGATAACCGCGAGCATCCATGAAGTAGGCGGCCTGCTGAATGACACCGCACAGGAGGCTGACAACTCGGCCAGATCGACAAATGATGTCGCTGCAGCTGCAGCCCAGATCTCCAGTATTATAACCAACCTGAACGGTATCGTGGAAAAAGTCGACACCCAGGTCAGGTTCTTTAAAATCTGAACTTTTTTAGGTGATCAGCATCACCCCCTCCTGACCCTTGCCGTAAGTTACCCGGGATGGTTACCGGGAGACCTTCCCCAGATAATGTGGACTTCACTCTGATCATCACCTGGTTCCCCTTTCTGGAGACTCTTCTGGTATTCAGTAATCTCATCGAGATATAGCGATTGTACGCCTGACAGGTTTTCAGAGGAGAAGAGTGCCAAAATCGTATCGATGGTGAGGTTTTCCCGGTACGGCAACCGGGTAATGATCTCCCGGGAGTACATCCGGTGCCATAACATCTCCCGTTCCGATCCCGGATGATCCTTTTCAGGCTCCGGGAAATAATTCCGGGGTTTTGCATGCCCGTCTATCGCAATAATGAGGCCCCCGGGTGTACTGACCCGCGACCACTCCCGGATCGCCTGCTCTGGATGGGGAAGTGTCCAGAGAAGATGGCGACAGATAACACAGTCAAATGAATCGGCTGGAAAAGGGAGATCTTCAGCATCTCCCAGCCTGAAATCCAGGGAGAGGTTTTTCCGGGCTGCTTTCTGTCTTGCGATCTCCAACATCTTTTCCCCGAGGTCAATTCCGGTTACGGTATGCCCCAGTTCTGCGAGGTTCAGGGCAATCATCCCGGTCCCGGTTCCGACATCAAGGATCGTTTTCTTCCCGCTACCGATGATATCGCCCAAATATTTCTTCCATAACCTGCACTCGGTCTCGTCAGCCCCGTGACCGACATCCTGGTCAAATGTTATGCTTCGTTCATTCCAGTACGTCCTGATGTTTTCCTTGATATCAGGCAGGGGTTTGTTATTCAGTTCCATACAATTCTTCATAATATTTTTGAATTATTACTATTAAGAGATCCGGAAATTAACATGAAATTCAGGATACCTGACAAGATCTGCAGCTTCTTTTTATAGAATACTGGACCCATCAGCCTTATCTCATCGGTAAGGACGGATACATCCGAGGTATTACTGATCACCCGTC
Source organism: Methanospirillum sp. (assembly GCA_028679485.1). Classification (GTDB taxonomy): domain Archaea; phylum Halobacteriota; class Methanomicrobia; order Methanomicrobiales; family Methanospirillaceae; genus Methanospirillum. The sequence continues at coordinate 1,774 of JAJRBL010000231.1, forward strand.
CTTTCAGGTTTGTCCCGTACAAAACCTCTATGGGGTATCTTAAAATAACACTTTTTTACCTGTCGTGCTAATAATGTACCAATGAACTCCCTGATTGAGATATCAGATCTCACGGTATCCTTTCCTGGTGATAAGTACCGGTTAACCGCCCTGGACAGGGTCAGTCTCACGATCAGGCCAGGAGAAACCCTTGCGATAATCGGGGAGAGCGGTAGTGGAAAATCCGTGCTTGGGGTCTCTATACTGGGACTTCTTCCCGATCATGCAGAGGTGACAGGATCGATAGTATATGCCGGAAAGAATCTCCTTCATGCATCCTATTCTGAAATGGAGTCCATTCGCGGGCGAATGATAGGATGGATCCCGCAGAATCCGAAGACCGGATGCAATCCCTCGATGAAAGTATGGAAACAGGTTGTAGAGCCACAGGTTACCCACACCGATCTGTCCCGGGCTGATGCACGAGTCCGGGGAATGAGACTGCTTGACCGGTTTCATGTCGTTCCTTCAGATTACTGGGGAGATCAGTATCCGAATACCTACAGTGGCGGTATGCTGCAGCGTGCGATGGTTGCGATGGGCGTCTCTGCAGACCCGGAGATAATCATCGCTGACGAACCGACAAAAGGGATTGATACAATTAATAAAAACAGTATTGTCGAGGTATTTTCTGAATTAAAAACGAAAGGAATTACCCTGGTAATTATCACCCACGATCTCGATTTTGCATACCGGCTGGCCGACCGGGTGGCGGTGCTGTACTGCGGACAGGTCATCGAAATTACAACCGGACAGACCTTTTTCGCCAATCCCCGCCATCCCTATTCGCAGGCGTTGCTCAGATCCCTTCCCCGGAACGGGCTTATCCCGATCCCCGGATCAGCCCCGCCCATGCATGCAGAACATGCAGGCTGCAGGTTCAAAGACCGGTGCAGTGATTGCAGGGAAGAATGTACCCATGCCATGCCGGCTTTTTCCCTAACCGAAGATTATGTCAGATGTATCCGCTATGATAACCGGAACCAGGCTTGTTAAGAACTTCGAATCAGGCATTCTCTGCAGGCAGGCAACCCCCGTGATACAGGGAGTGGATATCGAGATCCACCGGGGAGAGACCTATG
>JAJRBL010000232.1 GCA_028679485.1 Methanospirillum sp.
AGACATGCCAGTATGCGGATGTGGTCCTTCCTGCTGCCTGCTGGGCTGAGAAGGACGGTACGCAGACAAATACCGAACGCCGGGTTCAGCGGATAAGAAAGGCAGTTATGCCTCCAGGTGAGGCAAAACCTGACTGGGAGATAATTTCGGTAATCGCCGGAAGGATGGGTTATTCTGCACAGTTCGGATATAAGGATGCAAAAGAGGTATTTGATGAGATCTGTGCCATTATACCCCAGTACAGGGGGATGACCTGGGACAGGGTCAGCAGGCCGGAGGGCATCTGCTGGCCCTGCCCCGATACCGGACACCCCGGGACACCGGTCCTCTACGCGAATGAGTTCTTACATCCTGACGGAAAAGGGATATTCTCCCCGGTTGAATGGAAGGAACCGACAGATTTTCCTGATAAAAAGTACCCGTTCCGGTTTACCACCGGCCGGCTCATCTGGCACTGGCAGTCAGGAACCATGACCCGACGGTGCAAGAACCTGACCGATGAGGTGAATGAGGGGTACCTGGAGATGAATTACGGGGATGCTGAATCACTTGGCATCAGGAATGATGATCTCATCAGGATCGGCTTTCGTTATACTTCGTTCGTATGCAAGGCACGGGTGGTACGCGACATTAAAAAGGGCACGGTCTTCATGCCGCTTCATTTTATTGAACGTGCAACGGAAAATTCAGGAGTTGGTACATCAGGGAGCCTTCCCCGGATGTCAGAGTACAAGATGACGGCAGTCTCGATAGAGAAGTACCGGAACGGAGATTCATGATAAGACCGGGGGAGATGGTCTATGCCTGTGCACAGGATCCGGGGATCCGGGAAACTGGCAGTTCGGGAGGGTTTGTTACCGGACTGCTTGTCCATCTCCTCAAAGCCGGGTTGGTGGATGCTGTAACGGCAGTCAGGAAAGGTGCGGATATCTACGATGCCACGATGGTCGTACTCACCGATCCGGATGAGGTTCGATCCTGTTCAGGCTCCCTGTATTGCGGGACACTGTCTTCAGCAAAGTTCCTGTTCGGGTACCTAGAGAGAAATCCGGGAGAGCGACTGGCAGTCGTGGTGAAGGGGTGCGAGGCAAAGGCAATCGTAGAACTTGCCAAGAGAAACCGGCTAAACCTCGAGGATATTCTTCTCATCGGCCTGACCTGCAGCGGAACGATCAATCCTCTCACCGCACGCAGGATGGTATCAGAAAAGTACGCAACCGACCCGGACACCGTGGAGGAGCTCTTTTTTGCCGAAGGGAGATGTATAATCAGGACAGCGGAGAGTGCCCGTTCATTCCCCATCGAGGAGTTGGAAGAGGAGGGATTCGGCCGCCGGGACTGCTGCAGGCGGTGCCTGACCCGGATTCCCCGGCAGTGCGACCTGGTATGCGGGAACTGGGGAGTGATCGGGGATTATACGGCGAAGAGTACGTTCGTGGAGGTCTGCAGCAAAAAAGGGGCTGGTGTACTCCAATCCTCGATCCTTTCAGGAGAGATCCTGGCCGAACCAGCCGACCTGAAAGGGATAGAGGTCAGATCCCGGGTAGAGGATGCGATGCTCATGGTGAGCCGTAAGAACCGGTCTCTCCAGTTCTCCGGGATATCTACCGGCGACAGACTGCTTCAGCGGATGATGCTTGACATGTCCCGGTGTATCAAGTGTTACCAGTGCACGGAGGCCTGTCCTCTCTGTACCTGCCAGGATTGCCAGACAAAAAAGACCTGGCTGGTGAAGCCAGGTCAGGTTCCCCCTCCCTTCATGTTCCATCTCATCAGGGCTTCGCATATTGCAGACTCGTGTATCAACTGTGGACAATGCGAGGACCGATGCCCGATGGAGATCCCGAACTCGCTCTTTATGAACGCCCTCCAGGCTGAACTCGAACTGAAATTCGGATACCATGCCGGAGAACGTGCAGGAACTCCGGTACTGGCAAAGATAAACGAGTTCGAGGAGTGGGAGCACAATTACGGGGATATCTTTGAGAAGATGATTGAGGTCTTCAGGGATCCGGATTATTAAAAATACTCTCCACCCTCTCGGAAAACAGGTATTTACGGTCATTTCACGGGAAACCCGCAGACCTCGAGTACCTCCTCCTGGGTTACCTCGTAGTTCCATGTTCCCCGGGAGAAGAGGTCAGAAAGATAGCAGATAGAGAGCGGGATGGGAAGACCATAGATCTTTGCATAACTGACAGCAGGTATTTCCCTGCCTGAAAAGTTCCGGATCGTCCCCCGGTCAACAAAAACCCCTATGGTCTGGAGTATCTTCGCGGTATGGTTGAAGGGATGGTCCCGTGCAAGGGCCATACAGAGATCGGCGACCGGGGATCCGAATTTGATGTTCGGGTAGAAGGGAGCACGGGCATAACAGAGTCTTCCGCATTCCTGGCAGTAATACCGGTGAACACGTATCGTGATGATCCGCTTCTCCCCGTCTTCAAGGACGGTTGCAAACCGTTTCGCCTTGATATCATGAAATTTAACCGGCCCGCTGCAGTAATGGCACCGGGATATCAGGGTGAACTCCATCCTGTCGATACCGGTAAGTGCCCTGATGATGACGCTGGAAAGGAGGGAGGGGATCTTTATGACCTTCACAGAACTACCCGGTTACCAGATCAATTAGCCGCAGATGAATAAGAGATGTTTCATCAGTAGCGGAGGTATGGATCACCTGCCTACCGGTCTTCCGCGGCCCCGTTTCTGGCACAGGGTCTGATTTATAATAACGAAGATACTGTACACGATTATCTTTTAATCCCGTTTAACTGCCTGGAAATGATCTTCGGCCTCATCTACCAGGAGAACTGGTCTTCCAAAAATCCTGACCGGCTGGGGGAATTTCCTGAACTGGACAACTCCTTCTGTCACCTTTCTCCCGTCCCGGGTAAAAACCTCTTCAATCCCGGTCTTCAGGATATCTGAAACTTCCATGGATCCTGAACCCCTCCGGATACCCCCGATCTCCAGGTACCGTCCATCCATCCCTGATGCTGCCAGGGCTGCTCCGGCTAGTGCACTGATAATTCCGCCATTTGTCCCTCCCAGTCCGAGCAGGGTAATCTCCAGGTTCTCAGCAGGTTTTCGCGCCTGATCCTGGGTA
>JAJRBL010000233.1 GCA_028679485.1 Methanospirillum sp.
ATCATGGCTTTAAAAAAAGGTTCGGTAACCAGACCCTAAAACGGGTACCACCTTCAATCCCCTGTGGGTAAATTCAGAATGTGGGATTATACGATATTTGGATTTTGATTGATGGTACTTTGAAAATTTTGCCGCTTTTTTTTCAATTTTGGAAAACTCCTGCCAAATATTGCTAGTTTATGCACAGTAATAAAAAACAGCGTCTAAATATTGTCAGGAAGTAGTGATTCGATCCTCGTGTATGTTCATTACATGACTCCATGTTCAGATACTCTCCATCCCCGGGATGGAAACGAGTCATGTACAGAACGGGAAATGAACGCTGTTGTGGGTTACCATGTGTATCAAAGAGAATACCTGCACCCTTCCTTTGTAATTGTACGTACCTCCTGGTGATGAAAACATGTTGTCTGTAGATTGAAAACAGACCTTCAGGAACAGAGAAAAATGACAAAAGAAAGAAGAAAAACCCTGGTATTGGGAGGTGTTATCCTGGTTGTTGCCCTTGTTGTCTTCATGGCAGGATGTACCCAGAATACTGCCCAATCTTCGGAAAATACCCCTACTGGTGTATCAAGTGCTCCCGAAACAACACCCTCACAATCCTCATCAGCTGCAGGATCTGCTCAAACGGGTAAGTATGTGATCCGGGCCAATGTGGATAAGGACTGTACCGCAACACCCTGGCTTGTGGGTGATAAGAAAGGATTCTTCAGACACTATGATATAGACTTCAGAGATGCCGGCTCTCTTGACTGGTCACTCATGCCTGCAGCTCTCGTCTCCGGGCAGACCGATGTCTACGATGCTGAGATCAACGCCCTCATTAATCTGAGACAGGGTGGTGCAAAGGTGGTGGGAGTTGTCAGAAGCAATGCCGAGCCGGAACCTTCCGATACGGTTCATTCACATCATATGAAGTGGCTGGTTCTTAACAGTAGTCCATACACGCCTGATTCGATCAAGGACCTCATCGCAGATGGTCATAAGCCCAAGATTGCGGTTGGTGCTATGGGTATCTGTGCTGATCTGGAGACGAAAGCATGGTTCCGGCAGCGCAACCTGACGAAAGATAACGTTGAATTTATCGTCATGCCGGATCCGAGCATGGAAGCTGCCCTCCGCCAGGGACAGATTGATGTCGCGGTATTACACCCGGCGTTCTACGTTGCCGCCGAGCAACACGGAGGTCTTCGGACTCTTACAACCAGTTATGATGCATTCGGATCTCATGGGGGATACTCTCTCCTGGTATTTACCGAGGACTTTGTCCGGAAGAATCCGGATGGCGTGCGGGCATTTATCAAGGCATTCAAGGGTGGAGAACGATGGTCAAACGATCACCCGGTAGAATCCGGTGACATACTCAAGGATAGTATCGGTGTTACCATCGCTGCCTCTCACTATTACAGTGATACCGGTGAGATCAGGAATGAAGACATCCAGCCATGGATAGACGAGATGATTGCGAACGGGGATCTCAAACCCGGCGAGGTAAACGCCTCTGATCTGTACACCAAGGAGTTCTCTGACCTGTGGGTTGACGAACCCCCCTATCCGTTAGATCCTTACCCGGAAGGTCAGTAATTTAGGATAGATTCGTGATACAAGCACAGTAATGAGACCGGGGAACCATGGGTTCCCCTTTCCAATTTCATGAGAAAACTATGTCATCTCAAAAATTACCTGAACCTGCATCATGCAAGAACTGCAGGTCTGTAGTACCTCCGCGGGAAGACCGGCTGGGATCGATCATCGCAGCAGGAGGAACCGCACAGGACCTGGTCCATCAGGCCAGATGCGGATGTTTGAAGAACCAGAACCGGTCATTTTCCCAGACTGCGTTCTGTCAGCAGTGGCTCGCGATATTCACCCTTGCCACAGTCAGGGACGCTGTAGTGATCGTCCATGGTCCAGTCGGGTGTATCAGTTCACTCCCCTATATCAACGTCTTTAACCGTCTCGGTCAGATTCACCGTACTGACAAGCCAGTCAGCGGCCGCTGGATATCTACGAATCTCCTTGAGGCGGATACCATTTACGGCGGAGAAGAGAAACTAAAGGCTGCAATCCGCAGTGCAGAAAACCGGTATCATCCGGCAGCAATCTTCGTCTTCTCCTCCTGTGTATCGGGAATCATCGGTGAAGATATCGGTGCGATTATCGATGGAATCCAGCCTGATATAAAAGCAACGGTAATTCCAATCAACTGCGACGGATTCCGTTCAAAGCTCTGGGCTTCAGGGTATGACGGTTCGTTCCACGGGGTTCTGAATTATCTGATAAAGGAACCAGGCGTGAAACAGGCTGACCTAGTCAACGTGATCAATCCCCTGACGATCGGCCGTCCGGATGAGGTGGAGATCGAACGGCTTTTAGGGAGATTAAACCTGCGTGCTAATTTCATTCCCTGTTTTGCGGATGTTCAGGCGATAAAGGATTCAGCATCCGCTGCACTCACCACAGGACTCTGTCCCACGTACGGTGAGTATCTTGCCAAGGTTCTTGGGGAACGGTACCAGGTACCATCGACTCAGAAGGTCATGCCTACCGGTCTCGATAACATATCCCTCTGGTTACGGGAGATCGGAAGATACCTGGGCAAGGAAGAAGAAGTTGAGAGACTCATCGCAGAAGAACACAAGAGGATTCAACCGAAGTTAGATGCACTGAGAGCAAGACTGAAAGGCAAAACCGTGTTTATCAGTGCAGGACAGTGGCGTGCAATAGGTATACCAAACCTGGTTGCAGATCTTGGCCTCAGGATCGTTGGAGTCACTACATTTCACTTTGACGAGGTCTGTTTTGACGGTTTCGAAGAGCTTACCCGCAGATGTGGAGATTTTCATGCAAGTGTCTCAAATCTCCAGCCGTTTGAACAGACAAGCATACTCCACCAGCAGAAGCCGGATATCTTCATTGGCCACTCCGGGGAGACTGTCTGGGCGGCAAAACAGGGTATTCCAACGGTTATGGGCCTGAACCTGTTCCATGTGTTTGTCGGATACGAAGGTGTCATCGCCTTCGGGAACAGGCTCGTGGATGTATTGACGAACAGATCGTTTAACAAAAACCTGTTCGCCCACGTAAAGCCGATCTACAACGATGAATGGTACACGACAGATCCCTTTAAATATATCAGAGAGGAGGCTGAATGACAACAATTATTGATACGCCCCGACATTCCTGCGCCCTTGGCGGAGCACTGAGCACGATAAATGCCATTGACGGGCTTATCCCCATTATCCATGGAGGACCTGGTTGTGGAGGACAGGTCTTTTATGGTCAGAATTTTACCAGTGGATACCGGGGATCTGGAGCACTCGGGGGCGTGAGCATCCCGAGTACCAATACCTACGAGAAAGAGGTAGTATTTGGTGGAGAAGACCGCCTTCGCGAGCAGATCAGAACGACCCTGGAGCTTATGAGAGGAGATACCTATATTGTCCTTACCGGATGCACAACCGAACTAATCGGTGACGATGTAAAGGCAATCGTGCAGGAGTACAAAGATCCAAAGAAGAGGGTGATATTTGCAGAAACACCCGGATTCAAGGGTGGCACAAATGAAGGGTATGAGATAGTCCTTCATGCTCTTATTGATCAGCTCGCACGGGAAACACCCAGGATACCTAACAGGGTTAACCTTCTGGGGATAGTGCCATCTCAGGATGTATTCTGGGAAGGTGATTTATCCGAGATTGAACGGGTTCTCACCTCGCTTGGGCTTGAAGTAAATACATTGTTCAATGGAATCCCGATAGACGAGATAGGTGCTGCAGCCCTCAATATCGTGCTGTCGCCATGGGTGGGGGTGCCTGTTGCAGACCGGCTGAAGGAACGGTTTGGGACACCGTATATCATAAACCCTCTGCCGATTGGAACAATTGATACCAATGCATTTTTGAGCAGGGTAGGCTCTACCCTCAATCTCGACCCGACAAAGGTTATTCAGAGGGAAGAGGAGCGAGTATTCCGGTATATCGAACGAGTTGCAGATTTTATCGTCGATTTTGATGTCCAGCTGCATTTTGCAACGGTAAGTGAGGCAAATTATGCCATAGCCCTGAACCGGTTTCTGGTAGGCGAACTCGGCTGGATTCCTTCTGTTGCCGCGGTGACAGACCAGGTTCCGGAAGAGTACCGGACATCCATCGGTACTGCCCTGAAACTGGGTGAGGGTCTTGATCCGAAGATCATCTATGAATCTGATTCCGGGACTATCTGGGATGCGATCGAGAAAGAAAAGCTTGATTTTGTCCTGGGCAGTTCTCTTGACAAGGATGTGGCCGAAAGGATCGGTGCCTGGCGACTGAGCGTATCGTTTCCGGTCACCGACCGGGTGGTGCTTGATCGGGGATATGCCGGATATCTGGGTGCGATAACCCTCATAGAAGATATTCTCAGTGCTATTGTTGCCAGGTTCTGAAAAGCAATCCTGGATTATCCCATTTTTTAAGGTTACACAAACCCGTCCGGTTTGATCTCAGTCAAACCTCAACTTTTCTGAAGACCCTGACACTTATTACCCCGACAAGGAGAGCAAGACCGGACAACAGGAGTATCTGCATACCCGGGAATACACCCGTCTGCATGAGCCTGATACTGTCGATTGCGAAACTGAGTGGATTCAGTGCTGCCGGAACAAGCAGCCATGTCGGCATTGCACTGTACGGCATCATCGCCGACGAGGTGAAGAAGAGGGGCATCGAGACCATGGCATAAAGCGCCGTATAACTGTCGTGTTCATCGACATAGAGGGCAAGGGTTGTTGCAAAGGCTGAAAGTAGTGTTCCGAATATCACGAGGATAAGGTATGTCCCTGCCAGTTGCAGAGGCGAGAAGAGTTTTGCTCCCAGTATAAATGCCAAAGTGAGTATGATGGTATTCTGGATCAATCCCCTGATCATGATGACGAGGATCTTTCCGAAGAGGATACTCTCTCTTGGTGAGGGAAGTGCCAGAAATTTGTTGAAAAAACCAAGTGTCCGGTCAAGGATTATCAGGCTCCCTCCCCCGAGAGATGCATTGAGCGTGGTCATCGCAAGGATCCCGGGGGTTACAAAGTCAAGGTAATTATCGGTAAACCTAATGGGAAGGGCAAGACCTACAAATATCAGCCATGCCGCCGGTATCGTCATTGCCGCGATGAATCCCCATTTCGCCCTATACCATCTGATGAGATCTCTCCGGCAATATACCAGGATTGAATTCACTTACGCCTCCGGGTTATGTTTCCAAAAGGATAACCAGAATCGGTAGAACCCTCGCCTGTTCCCATGATATGGTCAACCATCAAACCAGAAGACGGATAGACGACTGGCATTAACGGACCTCTCCTCTCCTGACGGTAATGTGTCTCCGTTATCATATGAATTATCTGATTTAAACCGAATATATTCAAGGACTGATTTGCCGTAACTGATATTATTAAAAGGCAAAAAATCAATTCTGTCTGATGATGGGAGAACATATCATCGAGGCAATAGGGAAAAGTAGAGTGGTAATCAGGGATGGAAAGGTGGTTGAAGTCCATGAATCACTAGTTCAGGAGTGTCCCCTTGCGAAACGGTTTGCTCTTCCGGTTGATAAAATAACGCCGGAGTCTGTGAGAAAGAATATTGAACACCGGATCTCGTCGTTCGGGATGTGTACACCGGATCGGCAGATACTCTCCGAAGATACCTTTGTAGGGTTTGGCGCTACGGAAATGCTCGGAAATGCGCTGTCAGAGGGAATTATCGATGCGGCAGTAATTGCCGGAGATGGTATCGGAACAGTTGTTGTGACTGAACCCGCAATGGTTCAGGGTATAGGCGGAAGAATGTCAGGTCTTGTCTCGACCTCACCCATTCCCGAAGTGATCGAGAGAGTCCGGGAGAGAGGGGGGATAATCCCTGACCCGGTTCATGCAACCCTTGATCCTCTTGCAGGTATCCGTACTGCACACGAGGCAGGTCTTCACCGGTTGGCAGTAACAGTTGCCGGTGTTGATGCTGCAGAAAAGGTTCGAAAGGCAGATCCCGATGCTATTATCGTAGTGGTACATACCACCGGGACAACGACAGGCGAGGCTGAGCGTCTTATCCGTGTCGCTGATCTTATCACCGGGTGTTCTTCGAAGGTGATCCGTGATGTCTGCGGACCAAAAGCCCTCCTCCAGGCTGGCTCCTCTATACCCGTTTTTGCAATGACTTTCAGGGGAAAAGAGATTGTTATTAAACGTATGCGGGTAATCTCCCATCCCTTGTATGTAGCACACGCATCGCTGCCAGTCTATGGAGAAAAGGATCCATATCCGTTAATCTGATACCGGGAGAACCTATTTTTACATCTCATTATCTTATTCTGGTTGGGTTTTTGAACAGAGGCTCACCAGGTGATCGATATGTTCTTCTGTGTACTTTTTTTCTTCTTTTTTACAGGTAACATAAAGGATAAGATCACCGGTCATTCCTTTCAGGGTAAACTTGTCCTCGTCACGAAACGTGAACATCTGGAGTTCTCCCAGGTTTTTAACCGATAAATCGCCACTTTTTTCAAGGACAGAGATAAACCCGTGATCTATCGGATGACTAAGCAGGTACTCACTGACAACTGCTCCATCTGTACATCTGGATCTTCTTTTTCTTTTTAAAACCTGCATACTGACCAGTCAGACAATGTGAGTACTACCATGACTTCCCAGGCAGATAAACCTGGGGTATAGGAAACGGTTATTTCACAATACTCATGAGTATCAGAATAGATAGACAGAGAAGGGGGGTGAAATCCCTTTTCTCATATTATTACGGATATTTTGGGATGGTACGAGTCATTTTTGGTGATATGGCAATCTTCCCGAGAGGTGATAGAGCCCTGTTGAAGGATGTCCTTATAATCTGATCAACAGTATATACCTCTGCGTAACTCTCTCGGATACAGATACTGGAGAGAGATTTTCCCAGAGATATTACCATTTGACCAACCGCAACGTGTCCGGTTGGAGGTTTGTTCTTTTTCTGTCTGATGAGGCATATGTGTCTCCTCATGTTCAGCGAGTGAACACGTATATGTCAGCACGTGGGATAATAAAGCCACGAAAACCGGCAGAAAATACCGTGATCCCCCTTTCCGGAAGAGATTGATGCAATGATGCCGGAATGGGAGATCCCAGGCGATCACGATACTGTCAGGTTTCAGAAGAGAACATGTTCATTTTTTCTTGTCTGTTACACGGTTCCCGGTCTGCCTGATCCTTTCGGCCTCTTCCAAACCCTGGATGCGCAAGAGGAATGTGCCATGACAGGGTTTTACAAAGGGGAAGATGATCATATCACCCTCAATACCGATCACGATAGGAGGAATACCAATGAGTGGATCCCCGAATAGTTTCGTTCCCGGCTTTATCTGATATGTCTCATCATAGTGTTTCTCAATGAATTGTCTTGATTCGGGAAAACTGAGTCCTTTTGCCAGGATATCATAGGTCAGCTCTTCAATGCATCCCATCCCATCACCTCCTGAAGTCTTCTTCTGATAGGTATCGGATTATGAACTGCTATCTCTGTGATTACTTCTCCCGGGTATTCGATTCGGGTAGAAAGAGTATCAGCCTCTCTTCCAAAGACGAGGGTGATAAACCGTGTGTCGGGGAGCAGGTACCTTATCGTTGCGGCGTATGAAATCCCGGCATCATTATGGGCAAAACAGATGCAAATGTCGTATGTATCATTTCTGTCAGTAATCCCTTCGATAGACTGCTCAAGGGTTGTCAGTTTTTTCAGGTAATGTGAATCAGGATCAGAGGTTTTGATTAGTTTCATCACCGAGGGATTGCCAGCGGTAAGAACAGCATACCCGGATTGAATCAGGTTATGCCCGGCATATAATGCCAATGCCATCTGGATCGGAACTTCCGGGCATCCCAGGACTAGTAAGGCTTTTTTTGAAGAATCTTCCATATTCATTCACCTGCTCGCGATTTTTTCTAACACCGGTTCTCACCGGATTCAAGTCCGTGAAATATATCGTACCATTGGTTATCAGGAATGATAAACCATTCACAATCGTGAAGATTATTATTGAATTAAATCTAATAAATACACATGAAAGTACCTGCTCTCCTTCTGATCCTGTTACTCCTCTCTATCAGCATGTCCGGGGCAGGCGTCCCCTTCTCCGGATTTTCATCCCCAAACCCGGAAAAGACCTGTTGTAACTCGATGAAACCCTGTTCTATGGGAGAGAAGGCCAGTCAACCGGTCGGACACTGTACCTGTAACTGCAACAAGCCTGCGAATGCCATGGCTCCCTGTTCCTGTTCGCATCCACGGATGATGGGACCTGTCCAAAGTTTCTCTGAACGGGTAAGACAGTATATCATCCGTGGATATCGGAGAATAACCCGGAAAAATGTGCTTGAGCATGAATCACGGCAGAGACTCTATGCGATGATCTGTGATCATCCCGGACTTGATCTGAAAGCTCTGGCAGAACTCAGTGGATTGAATGAACATACGCTCAAATATCATCTGGATATGATGGTCATCTCCGGCCACGTCTCTGCTCACCGGTCAGGAGGAGGAAAACACTACTTTGAGAATCACGGGACTTATTCGGCCACGGAACATGCGCTGTTATCCCGTCTCCAGGAGGAGGGATCCGGAAGAATATTGACCCTTGTCCAGAGTAACCCCGGTCTTTCGAGAGGAGAGATCGCCGGAAAACTGGGTGTTTCCGGGCCGGTGATAAGCAGGAGTATGCAGACTCTGATTGATGAAGGACTGATAAAACAGGTTAGTGACGGAAAATACCGAAGATATTATCGTGCGCAGATAAATGTTTGAGTAATATACACGGTAACGGGTATTTATGATCTGTATTGGATACTTCAGGATAGTAACCAAAAATCCCTGATTTTCTGAAAAATTATATTATATATAGTATAATGCCAAACTTTCCGGATTTATCCGAAAAGTATGGCTTAAACTATGTAGTGCATATAGTGTGCAGGCTTTAGAATAACCTTCGTTTCACTTCGATTATTCTAAAACCTTATG
>JAJRBL010000234.1 GCA_028679485.1 Methanospirillum sp.
AAAGATCTTTGGTATTACTATCGAAGAGCTCTTCTGTTTTGAAGAAGAAGAAAAACCGGTGCCTCCCGGACAGGAAGATGATATTTCCTGACTGAATAGGGATATACCGGGATACATGGCAGGGGGTATGCATTGGTTACTCATCATCGCATACAAAACCGTCTTTCTCCTCTTCATAGGCAAATACCTCTTCGATACCCACTCCGAACACCCGTGCGATACGGAAGCCGATCTTCATGGATGGGCAGTATTTATCTTTTTCAATAGAAATTATGGTATTGCGGGTTACTCCGATGAGCTGGGCAAGCATCTCCTGTGTCATATTGTGTTCTGCCCGCAATACCTTTATCCGGTTTTTCATGATTCAAAGGTTCAGTATTTTCTGTTGTAATAGAAAATAAACGCTCCGAAGAGAGCAAGGAGCAGGATTGCCCCGGATGCGAGTGTCATTCCTGCGATGGCCTTTTGCTCGTTGTCCTGGAAACTTTCACGCCTGAACTGACAGTATTCCATCGCCTCGAACTCGTTCATGGCGTCGATGTTATGTATCGTTGTTGAACGTATGATATGTTCAGAATTACCGGGAAATTGCGGTCGGTACATGGTTATCTCCATGGATCTCGTTCCGTCATCATTGGAGATGTATCTTCCGTTTACCGTAGGGGAGAGCGGATCGCTGATCACATACGAGCAGAGGATGACTGCACCGATAGCGAAGATAATTATGCAGATCTCAAGTGCCCTGAGTGCAGCAAGGGCATGGATCTCCTGTACACGGTCATCCCTGAGTATGATATTCACCTGTTGCCTGCATGCCAGGATAACAATTATTCCCAGGGGTATAGCGATTACCGGGATAAGGATAAAGCCGGTGGCAATGGACCATCCGATGAGTGATGCCACCAGGCAGGCTGTTAAAAAAGTAAGGTACATAAATGTCTGATATTTCATCAATATCACCCATGCAGAATGAAACGCTTCTTTTTTGTAACAGTACCAGGCATGATCTGCAGTGAACCAGGATCAGTTTTAATATTACTGATATTCACCTCGTATTGTCCAGGTGCCAGGGAGTATGTCTGTATCTCGAATGTCCATAAATTCTCTCTCCAACTGCTGTTTACAATGGGCATACATCCGGCGATTCCCGAAATAGTCCCCCCCTGTGATTTATCCCGGGGGTTAAAGGTAAAATTGTAGTTCAGCATCAGGTCAGGCGGGGTTATCTCGACACAGAGGTCTTCACTGGGGGGAAGATTGGTCGTTCCCGAGAGTACATATTTTTCATTGACACTCATCCGGGGGAGTGCATCAATGGTTATATACGTCATTGAACTGTTTATCCCTCCTGATCTCTTTGCGTTGCCAGGAAGCGGATCTTCCCGACTCCCGGTGTAATTCCATTCAAGACTGGCGGATATGGTTTCTGATCGGTTTCCCTGCCTGAGATCTCCGGGAGCAGAAACCGTCATCCGGTACGATCCCGGGGGTATCCCAGAGGGGAGCATGGCAGACCACCTGTTTATCCCTTCAGCTCCCTGGATTACGGTGCCGTTTCCCAGGTAATTGGAATTGCCTGTTATCGTGGTCCCGGTTTTTTCTTCTATCTTCCAGACTAACGGAGTTGCGGGTACAAGACTGGTAATGCCGGTTATTTCAAAAGGAGCTGTTTCTCCGGACACCGGGTTGATCCTGATAAAAGGGATCTCTCTCCGTTCCTTTTTCCTTACACATCCCCCGCTGCAGGTATCGTTCCCCAGGGTGAACTGAAAGGAGGCAATCCGTCCACTCTCAATAATCCGGGTATAATTATCCACATAATCGACGGTTTTAAAGACGACCAGATATTCTGCGGGTTCCAGTGAAGAGATATTAACCGTTCCTTTCCAGAAATTCCATACATTATCATTCCCGGTAAACCATACCTCATCACCCCTGGCAACCGGTTTGTTTTTGTCATCATCCAGGGAAAAAAAATTCTTTAACGGGTATACATAGGTTTGAATATGTGTTTTTTCCGGAAGGTTGGTCTTTCCGGTAAGGACCAGGAAATTGTTATCATCAACATTCCGGTCAGTCACCGGATCGACGGTTATCACCGGGATGAGGAACAGAACCGGGGATTTGATGAAAAAAACCGATATAAACATTGCAACGAGGATTAACGCGGATATTATTCCTGCATAGGTGAGGTATTTCTTTTTCATGAAAGCACAATGTAATATTTTTTGTGCACGATGCAATATATTTTTATCTTCTCCGTCTTTTCCTCGTATGCCGGGTATATCTGATCCCGGGATGAATGATATTCTCCTTATCTATTCTCCTGTCATGGACAGGTGGTTCTTTCCCTCGTTCCTGAAGACTGTTCATCACAATTCCCGCGCTTTTGGTTACGTCGAAAAATAGTTATTTCAGGGTAAAGACTGCAGAACCAGAGATATTACCTGGAACCATCCTGTCACTGAATATCTCTCCCCTGATAGTCGATACGGTAACATTATACTCTCCGGGGTTGAGGAAATTTGTATCCAGGGCAAATGTAACCAGGTTTGAACCGGTTCCTCTTGTTACCTGGGAGTTTGCCACGGTTCCGGTGAAGGTACCGGATTTTTGCTGTTCCAGGTATGCCGGTGTTACTTCCCAGAGTAACATCGTGCCAACCTGGAGATTTGTCTTCCCGGTGATAAGAAACTGGTCGCCTTTATCTCTGTTGTTCAGGGGATCGATCGCGATAAAGGCATTTTTCTGGTTCTCTCCTGACACCTCGTTATCTGACCCGAGAAATGTCCCGGTTAGTATAACCCTGGCAGATGCAGAGGTATTTCCGATTTCGTATCCAGTTTTATCCTGGTTTAAACCCTTTTTCTCTGTCACATTGACGAGGTAATCGCCGGGTTTTATCACCGAAGTATCGACAGGGACAGACCACCGGTTGATGCCGTTTGTTCCTTTCAGTATCACAGCACCTGAATTATACCCGCCATCCTGTATCCTGACAAAGAGTTCTGTCCCCTCAGCGAGATCAGTTGTTCCTGACAGGATGACAAGATCACCCACGGGTGTTGAATCAACCGGATCGATCGTGATATACGGTTTTCCGACAGGATTTCCGCTTGCAAGACTTGTACACACAAGAACAGCCACCAGGAAGATGGCTGCAAGGTAATCGGATCGTATGTTGTGGATAATCATCGTACCACATGATCAAATAGTTTTGCATTATGCATAAAACTTTTGGCATTATGTATTTTTTTTTTTGCTTTCCCAGATCCTATGCCTGCAAGATCCAGGCCCGGAGTCCAGATTCTCATGTGCTGCACCGGGAAAAATTCCAAAAGACCACTTCTCTTTGCCCGGGGTACCCTGTTTGGACCAGGTCCTGAGATGTTTCTCCGGCTGTTCTCTCTCCTTATGGCTTGGAATGAATCACGGAACCGGGATATCGATTTCTCCCTGGCGATACCTGGCAGATATTACAATTGCCTCTTAATATAAATATTATAATTTTTGCATATGCACAAAATATAGATATTAGTACTTCAGATTCTCCATCACGATAGTGACAACCATGAACACCTGGCAAGCCATGAAACCTGAAACTGAGTACGTTGACTCAGATCTGGGGAATATAAGGATCGATCACGAGGGATCTCCTGTATCTGCCTGCAGGATGGAGATCTCGAAAGCCTATACCGGTGTCCCCGCATTACTCCGGAAGGTGATTGATAATCAGGATGAGGGAGCCTGGAAAGAGATTGGGACGAGGATCGATTATATCTATACAAATCTCAATATCGCCCTGACCTTGTTGAATAATGAGACCAAGTTTATCGATAAAGTAAAATCAGATCTGAAATCCGGGAAAAAATTGTTTTTTAAGCCCAACCT
Source organism: Methanospirillum sp. (assembly GCA_028679485.1). Taxonomy (GTDB): domain Archaea; phylum Halobacteriota; class Methanomicrobia; order Methanomicrobiales; family Methanospirillaceae; genus Methanospirillum. Next base: position 3,892 of record JAJRBL010000234.1, read on the forward strand.
GGTATCCCCGATAGCGATTAACTATCATTCGCATGATGAAGGCGTGGGTGCCCGGATCTGTACTGACTGGACATTCCTGGCTGCCCTGATGAGATGGTTCCATGATACCCTGGATATCTCCTACCACCAGATGTCCATGGGGGAAGGATCCGCAAGTTGCGGATTAATGGCTGCAATGTATAGTAAAGGAACCGGAAAGGCCATAACTCCTGAAGCTGTCTTTGAAGGAAAAAGCGGTGCTTTATTCGGTGGATGGGGCTTTTACTTTATCAGGAGATACCTGTCTGACCGGCATCCTTCTTCCCACACCGATAATCCGATGAACGGATACGAGGACAGCGTGGCCGGGAGGTATGTTCCGCCAGGCCAGGCAACAGACCGTCTCATGGTGTATGACCTGAATAATCTCAACGATGATCCGAAGAGAGGAAGAACCGTTCCGGTAAAGGATGGGGCATGTTATAAAAATATTACTCTGCATAAAGTCATCATCGGGGGAGATCCGGGTGATCGTGCCGATATGAAGGATTATCCTGGTTCGGTCATGGTGAATGTTCCCAAACTGAAGATCCATCTCCAGGATCTCATCACCAATGCAACGAAGAACCTTGGTATCGGTCTTTATCCCATGGAATGTTCCTCGGGAAAACCCGGCGATACCAAGTGGCTGTATGCAACTCCAGACACGCCAGTGCCCACCCTGAAGAGCAAACTGCCTCACTGCCGGCGGATTGTATTGATGGATGATAATACTCATCTGCCTGTTATTAATCAAAAAGGGGAGTACAGTATCACAATAACCCCTGGGATGGCCGGAACACAGGTTGATGTAATCCGTGCAACCCAGGACCAGGGGGTGTTTATCCTGCATGTCGTCGATGCAATAGATACCATAAATATCAGCCACGACGACGAGACAGCGGTCAGGATTCCTGAAGGATTCGTCTGGACATCCCTGGATTGCGTAGCCCTTGACCTCTTGTGTGCACGGTACTGTTTCAAGACCGTTCCCATGAAGGAAGAACTGAAATTAAAGGAGGAGAATGGCTGGAATACCGAGTTCGTTCATCATGTACCGGTGGCCAAGGTTGAAGGAAAAAATATCATTACCACAGGCGGATATGATTCGCCTCTGTCCAGGTACAATCTGTTTTCCTATGCTGAATCGCGTGGTATCGGAAGACAGTTATATTATGTCACGGGTTTGGACTGCGTGACCGGTACACCTCTGGCAAGCCTGAACGGTCACCTCGGCAGGATAGAGAAGTCGGTATTCCGGGAGCTTATGACCACGACAATGTATTACAACCCGGGATGCATGCTCTGGGATATGCAGGAGACACTCCTCAGTTATGCAAAGGCACATGACAACCTGGTACATTCTGCTGAAAAGTTCTACGATGAATTCATGGACCGGTTTGATGAGAACCACGACG
>JAJRBL010000235.1 GCA_028679485.1 Methanospirillum sp.
GGTTCCATGGCAATTATCCCGGCGATAGCAACGCGTTTCTTCTCACCACCCGACAAGTGGTGGGGAACCCTGGTCCGGTAGTCCTCAAGACCTACTATCCGGAGCGCCTCGGAGACCCGGTGCCGGACGATCTCCTCCTCAAGCCCAAGATTGGTCGGGCCGAATGCCACATCCTGTTCTACGGTCGGAGAGAATATCTGGTCGTCTGGGTTCTGAAAGACCAGACCCACGGTCTTTCTTACCTCTTTTATATTGTCTTTTGTTATGGGTTCCCCACGGACAAGGACCGTTCCGCTCGTCGGTTGTAAAATGCCGTTCAGGTGCTTAAAAAGGGTACTCTTCCCTGCCCCGTTTGATCCGATTACTGCTATCCTGGTATTCCTCGGTGCAATAAATGAAATATCCTGCAACGCGGTGATATTTCCCCTGTACACGTGGCAGAGGTTTTTTGTCTCGATGATATGCATCAGGTATCTCCTGTCTGCAGCGGAAAATGAAGGGAAAGGTATACGTCTTGTACCTATAGAACATTCTTTTGATAAAAATAATACCAAATGAAATTCCGGTAGTATGATGTATTGATTACCTTTTTCGTAGAGGTAAAAAAGAGAACTGGTTATTTATGTTTTGGATCCTTTCCTGCTCATCTTCAGGATATAGGAAGCCCCGAGCACCACGAGAAGGGTCAGGATAATCCCAGCCACGATAGCGATCAATCCTCCCATCTGGCCCAGGCTTTCACCCAGGGAGTAGTCAGGCATCGGGGATTCATAGGCAAAGGTTCCGGTTCCCACCTCTTCGGGGTCGCCGTCTTCAGGGGACAAACCTGTCAGGTCTTTCTGCCCGGAGACCACGAGGGCGGTACTCTCGAGCCCGTCCGGGTCGCCTGATGCAAGGAAGACCGCCACGACGCCGATGAGGATGGCGATGATGATACCTGCAACAAGGAACGTTTTATTGTCGATCATGCCGGGGTCCCCCTGATTGATGAATCTACGAGATCGGGGCGTGCCGTGGCAAGGGCGTAGATAACGATTGCAGTCACGATTCCTTCAATTACTCCTATGATCGCATGATAGATGCCCATGGCAACCAGGCCCGGCACCAGGGGGAATGTCCCTGCAACAGCCATCTCGACTGCACAAGCCAGGGCAGGAATGAGACATGCCAGCCAGGCAGCAACGCCTGCCGATACGTAGGGGTTCTTGATCATCTTCAGCAGTCCCTGGTAGGAGTAGAATCCGACGAATCCACCGATTACCCCCATGTTGATGATGTTCGCACCCATGGTGGTAATCCCTCCGTCTCCGAAGATAAAACCCTGAATGATAAGGACAAGGGTAAGAATAAACACCGCGGCGAATGGAGAGCCAAGTACGATCGCAGCCAGGGCTCCCCCGACAAGGTGCCCGCTCGTCCCCATGGAGACCGGGAGATTGAAACTTTGCAGGGCGAATATCCCCGCTGCGAGGACTGCAATCAAGGGAATCTTGTCTTCGTTGATCTCTGATCTTGCCCATTTTACCGCCAGAGCCAGGAAAACAAGGGCGATGATCCAGTAGATCGCAGCCTGAGGAAGTGGAATAAAGGCGTCAGGTATATGCATGGTAACACCGCTATTATGTTAACACGAATCTTATTAAGATATTACGAAAATCATTTCCAAAAAAAAAAGCGTTTAAATAATATTTCTCTGGGTAAATTCGTATCAAAAATTCATGTATCATAGTTATTTCACATGGTTGTCTCCGATAATGCATCCGGAGCAACAGTGCAACCGGGATAATCAGCCCATGATCTTCTCGAAGTTAAACCGGGAATATACCTTTCATAATGTTTCATGATATAATACTGCCAACAATAGTACTCGTATGAAAGGCAGTACCGGAGGGATATTCTTCTTCTCCCTTCTCATCATCACCAGTATCTCAATCGTATCTGCTGTTCCTCCTCTTCCGGCAGAGTATTATGGAAATGTCCTGATCGATGGATCACCTGCTCCTGCAGGAACGGTTGTAACGATATTGATGCAGAATATACCGAAAGGATCTCTTACCACGGAGGTACCGGGTTTTTACGGCGGTCCGGGTCTTTTTGATCCCCGGCTGAAGATAAATGCCACAGAAGAGGAGTACAAGGCCGGGAACCTGACCGTATCATTCCAGATAAACGGTGTTCCGGCAGCCCGGACCATATTGTTCGAACCAGGCTCCTCACAGCAGTTTGATCTCTCAACCGGCGGACAAGACGGGCAGAATGTCCCCGTCACCGGGGTAACCCCGGTTCCTGCCCAGATAAACTCTCTTGAGACAAGATCCCTGGTTTCAGATAACAATACCCCCGTGTATCAGGTATCAGGCAACTATTCCGCAACGCAAAACCCCCCGGGAAACGGGACTTTTGGGTACGTGGTATCAGGCAACTACTCTTCCCCGGTAATCCCCCCGGCGATCGATGCCAACCAGCCATCATACCAGGCTGGATCTGCCGGATCGTCGTTTTCTCCTGCCGTTAACTACGGACTGGAAAAAGAGAAACGATTCGTATCAGACGACGGCATTGCTTCTCTTCTGTGTGAAAAAGACACCCTGCTTTTCTCACCTTCCGGTCAGTTTCTTCATGATGTCTCGGTAAAATCACGCGGTATTGCAGATCTTCCCCCGGTGGCATCAGACAAACCGCTCCGGTTTTCAGGATACGCGTATGATATAACTCCTGAACGGATATATCTCAACCCGGAAGGCGTGTTTACCATTCACATTCCCCTCGAGAGAATGGCTGACATCGGATCGATGAATCCCCAGATCTACGAGTATGTTCCCCAGACTGCCACATGGAGTCAGATCAAAACAAATGCAAACAACTTTACCGGAAACATCAGCGGGACAATATATGAAGGGGCAGTGTATGCCCTGTTCCTGGCAGATGCCTCCGGCACCACGACCAGGCCGCAGACCGGGGGGAAGGAGATGCAGGAGCCTGGAAAACCCGCAATCTCCCGGGTGAACAGTACAGCCGGAGCAGTATCATCCCCGGTGCAACCTGCCCAGGTCCAGGCTCCTGTCAAAACGGTGACCCTTGTTCCATCAGCTCCGAATCTTACCGGATCTGCAGAAATAGCGCCAAATAATGCGACAGGATCTGAACTCCCCCCCTCTTCCGCGACACCGGTACCAACCCAAGAGAAAACACCGGTACCTGTTACAAACGGAAGCGGGGTATCCCCGGTCCAGAAGATGGTGTATGGTCCTGTCGGCATTGTTACGGGGGTAATCCTCCTTGTCATACTGGTTAATCTCCTTGCATACCTGCTCTATACCCGGTGGTGGCTGAAGAGATCATGAACAACCAGGCACGGGCATACACCGCAGCATCGGTTATCAGGGAAATTCAGCGGGGAAGGCCTGAAAAGGCTCTCCGTTTACTTGAAAAACTGTTACGTGACTCTCCGGATAACCCTGTATTATTGAATCTGAAAGGTGTCGCCCTAGGGATGATGGGAGAGCACGAGGAGTCACTTGCGTGTTACGAGGCCGTCATCAGGGCAGATCCCGCCCTGGCAGTATACTGGAACAACAAAGGTCTTGCTCTGCAGAATCTTGGAAACTATGCTGAAGCAGAGGAGATGTACCGTGAAGCCTTAAGCCGCGATCCGGAATCACTTGAGGCCAGGTATAATCTTGCCAATACCCTCCAGTCCCTGGGCAGACCTGAAGAAGCCCTGGACTGGTATCGCAAGGTTCTCTCGTTCAGGCCTGATCACATTCTTACCATGCTGAATATGGGGAATGCCCTGGCAGTACTGGAGAGATATGACGAAGCTATCGCGGTTTATCTTGAGATCCTTGAGATCTGCCCGGAGTATCCGGATGCATCGTATAACCTCGGCCATACCTATGAAGAGAAGAAGGATCCCAAGACTGCCGGAGAATGGTACAGGAAAACGCTGCAGATCGATCCTGATTATCATCATGCACAGGAACGCCTCACCTTAATTGAAAAAGGTGAGGATTAACTGTTACATGTTTCTGAGGACATACCGGTATACATCCCTGCAGTCCTCCAGCATCCGGATGGGCACACTCTCGTTTACCGAATGAAGCAGTTTCATGTCACCTGGTCCGTAATTGACCACTTCAACACCCGTCTCACGCAGGTGACGTGCATCGCTGGCAGCCGGGGTTACCCCGGGAAGGGCTTTGGTTCCGTGTACCTGGTGAATTCCCTCACAGACCAGTCTGCAGAGCCATCCCTGCCTGCTTATTGAAGGCTCGAACAGGTCTGTCACGCTAAAGGAGGCATCAGGAAATGTCTCCTGTATTTCATCGACCAGCGAATCAATATTGCATCCCCAGGGGATTCGCATGTCGAGATCCAGTTCACATTTTTGTGCGATGACATTGATCCGTTCGCCGCCGGTAATCAGGCCGGGATTGTACGATACCCGGCTGAGCATGGTCCTGGTATCCTCCCTTGACAGTGAGAGCATGGAAGAGAGTGTCCGTGAGGTATTTTCTATAACCTCGGTCACCTGTGCATCGTCCGGCCATGTCCGTGAATGGATATCCTGGCAGTACCGTAAAAACCTGCATGACTGCATAATGGCAGAATTTCCATGGACCGGATGGAGGGATGCATGTCCTGCATCCCCTGAAAAGGAGATATGAAACCTGAGGACGCCTTTCTCCCCGATGATGGGTGAACAGACCGGTGTTGGTTCTGCGATGAGAGATGGTTTCGGTTTGATAATCCTTTTTAAGACGAGATATTCCATTCCGAAATCGCCGTTTCCCTCCTCGTCGCAGACAAAAGCGAGATCGACATCCAGATCATCATGATGATCAATCTCTTCTGCGAGGGCAGAGAGCAGGGCTGCACATCCCCCTTTCATATCGGTGGATCCTCTCCCCTGAATCCGGTCATCTGCTATGATACCTGAAAAGGGCGGGTGTGTCCAGGCTTCATCAAGGGCCGGTACGACATCGATATGCCCGCAGAGCAGGAGTTTTCCCGTGGGTCTGGACGAAAGAAGGTTCCATTTCCTGCCCTTTTTTACAATCTCGGCAGGAAACCCGATCTCGGTGCATATCTGATGGAGGAACTCAACGACTTCATCGGTATACCCGGGAGGATTCTCTGAACGGATCTTTACCAGTTCGGAACATAGCCATGCGACATCCATGATTGTACCTGTTCAGTTCATGCTGCAATAATCGGTATAATATCCTGCTATCGTCGATCCCTTGTAAACCGATGCCAGGTATGCCTTGTCAAACGTCTCATCGACCATGACCCTGAGTACCTGGGAAGGAATCGGCTGTCTGCTATCGGGATCAAGGGTTATCCTGAATGACCGGTACGAGGCGATGTTATTGGGATCGTAAATATTCTGGATAAACAGGGGGTATTTTTCGTACTCTTCCGGATGTTCGGTCTTGAGCCATACCATGAACCTGCCAAACCGGGAGTAGGGTTCTTTTTGTGCTTCATCCGTCCTGAACTTCAGAAACTCCCTGGAAAGAAGATTCCGTGGAGAATCAGGATTGTAGGCAAACAGTGAGATGGTATAGTCCAGGTGCGCCAGGGCATCAAAGTACCAAAAACCGAGGACCGGGTGGAAATCCGAAACATTTTCCAGGATCAGGGATTTATTATATAATGTCTCGAGGACTTTTTCATACTCGTTGGATTCTATCATGCTCAGAACGTAACGCTCCGGAGACATAACCATTATCCCCGGCGTTATGAGTTGTATGGTTCCCGTTTTTTCGCTGCCTGGCTGAAGAGATTACGTAACTCTTCTCCTCTCTTTCCGCGAATGTCTATGAGATTGTCATCCCTGAGAAGGCATGGCTTGAGTTTACCGTCAGAGGTTACCCTGAGCCTGTTGCAATGCAGACAGAACTCAGAGTTATGCCAGGGCCGTACAAACTCTATCTCTGCCCCTTCAAAGCAGTATTTTTTCCGGTGATGCATCCTTCTGGTTATGACTTTGCGTGATTCCGAGGCGATCTTCTCCTCGAGCGCTGAGAGATCTGCATGAAGCGGACATGAACCCAGATCCATGAGTTCGATGACCTGCAGGATCATCTGGCGGTCGCCTGATACAAGGCGGATAAAATCATCGATCTCGTCCTCATTGATCCCTTTGAGAAGAACCATGTTTATCTTGATGGGAGTCAGTCCTGCCTCTTTAGCCGCTTCGATCCCTTCAAGGACATCGGATAACCGGTCTGTTCCCGTGACATACCGGTATTTATCCGGGCTTAACGAATCAAGGCTGATATTTACTCGCGAAAGCCCCGCTTCCTTCAGTTTAAGTGCTAGAGGACCGAGAAGTGTTCCGTTGGTGGTTATGGATGATTCGATGCCGTCAGGGACACTTCTGATTATCTCGACGATGTCGCTCCTGATCAGGGGTTCACCCCCGGTGAATTTCACTGTTTTTATTCCCAGTTCCTTCGTGATCTCAAGAATTGCCCTGATATCGTCGAGTTCCAGTGGTTTTTCCGGGGATTTCTCTCCTTCCCTGTGACAATAGATACAGTTGAGATTGCATCCCGAGTTTACCGAGATCCTCAGGTTGGATACCGGCCGGCCAAATGCATCATGCATGTCCATTTTCGTCTTCTCCTGGCAGGTCAGGCCCGTTCCCGATGAAATTTTTTGCGATGATGTATATCTCGGTACTGCCTTTCCGGGTCGTCTTTGCTTGGTAAGTTCGCACGGAATAAAAATCCTGTTTTATGCGGTTGTACAGCGAGGAGAAATCCTCACCCTGAAACGATTTCATGATGAGATTTCCGCCCTGTTTTAAGAGCGATTCGGCAATTTTCAACGCCTGGACATTGAGATCGATCGCCCTGGCCTGATCATAGGACCTGCTTCCTGAAAGTCTGGGGGATGCATCACAGAGGATACCGTTTATCTCCGGCATTATCTCCTTTATCTGTGCAATCACGAGCGGGCTGGTAAAATCTCCCGTGATGGTTTTTGTTCCTTCAACCGGGGTTATGGGGTTAAGATCAACCCCTACGATAACGCCTGATGTTATCTCCCGGATGACCTGAAGCCAGCTTCCGGGAGCTGCTCCCAGGTCCAGGATATTGTCATCAGATCGTATCACCGGGTTATTCTTCAGGATCTCTTTCAGTTTTAATGCAGCCCTGGATCTGTATCCGGCCTGTTTCGCCTGTAGGTATGTTTTATCTCTACTCCATTGTGAACCCATACAATTTCTTCTCGTATTATTCTCTCATTATAGTGCACTGCAAAAGGTTTTAGTATAATCGAAGTGAAACGGAGGTTATTCTAAAGCCCGGACACTACAAGCACTTCATAGCAGTAAGCAAACATTCCAGGGTCATCCGGAAGGTTTACCTTAAACAATAATTATGCGAACCCGGCACATATATCTGTGTCAAATCACAACCTGAATGCATAGGGAGCGTAGATGCTGAAAGCAACGATCAGTGCGGATATATTCAGGGATACGGTAGATGCCCTCTCTGCTCTGGTAACGGAATGCAGACTTCATTTTTCTGAGACCGAGATCTGGGCACGGGCAGTGGACACGGCCAATGTGGCGATGATAATACTCACCCTCAAGAAAGAAGCATTCATCCAGTATGAGGCAACAACCGGTGAAATAGGGTTGGATATCGCCAAGTTAAAAAATACGTATTCCATGATGGGGAAAGCAAGTGACATCATTCTTGAGCATCCGGATGGAGCAAATAAAATCGAGGTGAAGTTCGAGGGATATCATTACTCCATAACCCTCCTTGATCCCAATACTATCAAGAAGGATCCCAATACTCCCGGAATACAATTGCCCGGGCAGGTAACGGTATCAGGTGCAGAACTTTATAACGTGATAAAATCTGCCTCAATCGTGTCTGATAAGATCTGGTTCAGTATTGAACCTGAAAAGAAGGAATTTGTACTCTATGCGGAGGGAGATTCTGATAATATCCGCCGTTCTTTTTCAGCAGGGGAAGTAGTCTCCTGTAACTGGCAACAGGCAAAGTCTCTCTTTTCAATTGATTATCTGAAGGATATGGGGCGTGTCATGAGCCATGCCGAGAAGATCTCCATTGATATCGGTAGCGATCATCCGGTGAAATTCTCCTTCGAGATAGCGGGCGGGAAAGGACAGGTCGAGTACCTGCTGGCGCCCCGGATAGAGGCTGATTAAATGCATGGCTCCTCTTGATAAGAAGGATCTTGCAAAATATCCCTTTTTAAGAGAATCCCAGGCATATATCGGAACAGTCATCAGTTCTCTTGAAGAGTTTCTCAAATCTCCTAAGGGGAGAATAGCCGTACATGAAGCTATGCAGACCCTTGAAAATGCGCTTTCTTTTAACGAGAAAAATCCCCCCTCTCTTCCTGAAATTCCCGCTGATGCCTATGAGATACCTTATTTCATTGCAGTATACCCCGTAAGCAGGATTCTTGTCTCCTGTGCCCAGGATCGCGCCCTTATCGACAGGCTTGTCCGGTACCAGTCCTGGCTTTTTTATTCCTATCTTCAGAAGGAAGACCCGGGAGTGGAAATAATTATCCGGCGTGAAATAGGCCTTCCAGAGGGCGGAAACAGCATACCGGTTATTGATTATGTTCCGATAGCATCACGACTCGGTGAAGATCACTGGAGACTTATCAACCGGGTGGTTGTCAGGGGTCAGGTGCAGGTGAATCCCCTGGAGTATGATAGGGTCATCCGTGAACGTCTCCGGTATGTCATGGCGCAGCAGCTTCCCCTGAAGGTGCCGTCACGGATCTGCGACCTCGTAAAACCTGCTGTTGAACGCATCCAGGCAGCATGGCAGAAGAGGATACTCGAAGAGTTCGGTTCGGTTGAAGAATCGGCATTTCCACCCTGTATCCAGGCTATTTTGCAGGCTATTGCCGGTAATGGCCATCTGACCCACATGGCGCGTTTCGCGGTTACGGCCTTTCTGCATAATATCGGGATGGATACCACGCATATCGTTGAGTTATATGGGAATACACCCCATTTTGATCTCCGGAAAACGATGTACCAGGTGGAACATATATCGGGGAGGGGGGGAACTGGCAACGATTATACCTCGCCACTCTGCGCAACCATGAAGACCCACGGGATCTGTGTCCATCCTGACAGTACCTGCGGCAGGATCAATCACCCGCTTTCGTATTACAAGATAAAAAAGAAGGAGAAGAAACAGAACGGGAAGGATACAAAAACCGGAAGAGATACATCAGCAGATCTTCGTCAGGATGATCCCGGCCCCTCTCAGTCAGGGGGCCACTCCCCTGATAGCGTAGCCCCCGGCGCTGATGACCGCAACAAAGATGAGAAGCGCAGCAAGATATCCGGTATGGCCCGGCAGGAGTTCCGGAAGGATGAGAACAAGTCCGAGTAATACTAGGAGACTTCCTACCCCTACAATGGCATCAAGTACCCATCGTTTCATGATTCCAATAAAGTCGGTCTCGTAGATGGTTAAGTGTTCCGTGATGGAATGGTCATGGAATATCAGGAAACACGGATCTGATATGGCATGGATGAAACCGAGCGAATAAAAATTGAAAAGGAATTGATTCATGCCCTGGGCATTTTACGTGAAGAGGTAACCGAATCTCTCATTCCCCGCGAAGGGCTTGAACTGGTGTATGCATCCATAAAAGCCCGCTCTCCCGATCAGGTCGGATACTGCCGTTATTTCGCAGGAAACGGTAACGATAGTGTGCCCCCTGAGGTAAGGTTCGGGACTGAAAACGGAATCGTAAGCAGTATTCTCACCGCGATGCGTTTCTCTCCGGATATCAGGTCGGCGGGTTCCCTCGCGTATTCTGCCGGCCTGGAGAAGGTTTGTAAGGAGATGTTCTTTGAGGTCTGTGCCTGCGAGTCTGATACTATCCCCCCCGGTGTATCCACGATGGACTGGGCAGTAGCGTTTTTCAGCAGCCAGGAAGAAGGAGTTCCCGATATCCTGATTATCCGCGGTAATCCTGAGGGATCCTCCGGGCGAATTTTTGGTGACAACCCGGTACAGGTGGCAACAAATATTATTAAGATCTCAAAGCGCATTATTGATGCAACTCAATGAGAGAAGAATATCATGGGAATTAAGCCGACTTATATCAAAACTATTGGAAATGAACTCCTTGAATTCCATCAGGATAAATTTAGTAACGATTTTGATGAAAATAAAAAGGCCGTATCAGGTGCAACAAGCATCCAGAGCAAGCGGGTAAGAAACCGGGTTGCCGGATTCATCACAAGAAAGATAAATACCGGGAAATTCAATAAATAATCCTCATGTTTGAGGGTATTTTCCCCGCATTGATTACTCCTTTTCAAAGAAGCCAGGGAAAGAACCTGGACCTTGATGGTCTTCGTTCTAACATCGCACACCTAGTTGCCGCAGGTGTGCATGGTGTGGTTCCCTGTGGCTCAACCGGTGAATCAGCCACTCTCTCCTTTGCCGAGCATGAACAGGTAGTGGAGATAACCATTGACGAGGTTGATGGAAAGGTGCCTGTCCTGGCAGGAACCGGCTCGAATAATACCTCAGAAGCACTTCGTTTTACCCGGGCCGCAAAAGATGTCGGTGCAGACGGTGTTCTGGTAATCAGTCCCTATTACAACAAGCCTAATCGTTCCGGCTTAATAAAACACTATACTGCCCTGGCTGAACTGGACATCCCGGTTGTTGTGTATAATGTTCCCGGAAGAACCGGACAAAACCTTGCCCCTGATCTCATTGCAGAACTTGCAGCCCATCCGAACATCGTGGGAGTAAAAGAAGCGAGCGGTGATATCAACCAGATCTCCACCATCGTAGAACTTACCCGGGATGAAGATTTTACCGTGATATCAGGTGACGACAGCATGACGCTGCCGGTTCTTGCGCTCGGGGGCGGCGGGGTTATCTCCGTTGCTGCTAACATCTACCCGGTTCCGCTTATTGCGATGTATGAAGCAGTCCGCACGGGTGATTACCAGGCTGCCCGTGAGATTCATTTCAGGCTTTCCCCGCTGTTCAGATCCATGTTCATTGAATCAAACCCGATTCCTGTAAAGAAGGCTGCGGAACTCCTGGGTATGGCAGCAGGGCCGCTTCGCCTTCCTTTGGATGAAGCATCAGAAAAGACGGCCAGTGCATTAAA
>JAJRBL010000020.1 GCA_028679485.1 Methanospirillum sp.
AGCTGGGCGTTCATATAATGGAGTCGCTCATGGGCAACCTGCAGTTCACAGTTATTTTTTACCGCGGTATCATAGGTAGATAACAGGATATTGAGGATCTGCATGCGGCTGGATGAAACAGTATGGACCTCGTTTGAAAATACGACATTCAGAGGATCGTTCATCTCCAGTCTTTCAGGATGATCCCGGACCTGCGTGATACTGAGAATCCGGGAAAAGATATTCTCCGGATCATATGGTTTAATGATGAAATTGTCTGCACCGGCTTCAAGACCCTTGATAACATCCACCGGACTATACAGATGCGTAACAATGATTACCGGGATCTGGGAGGTTTTCCCGTCCTCCTTTATCCTTTTGCAGAGCGTATACCCATCCATATCAGGCATCATTACATCGGTGAGGACGATATCAGGACCAAATGTATCTATCTGCACGAGCGCTTCATTTCCGTTGCTCGCAATAGCAACCTGGTGGTTTCTTCCTTCAAGCAGATGAGCGAGATATTTCGCCTGTGTCAGGTTATCCTCAACGACGAGAATCTTCAAAGACGGATCAGGAGCCATACCTGATCCCCCCCAGGGTAGGTAATCTGCCGGTTTTCATGATAAGGTTAAAGAAATGTATGCACCAGGCATATAGAAAGACTGTGTATTGATTAACCGTGAGGATTCAAAAAAAATATCCGGGATTCCGGAATGGTACCGACGGTTCAGTATAATGCCTGGGGAAATGCCCCGGCAGGGATCATCTCCGGGTCTGAATGTCCTTCAAACCCACCGACACTCTTTACCGGTATATTGGCCTTTTTTGCTTCTGCAATAAGATGCGTTGACTCTTTGCTGACACCGTTTGATAACACGAGGAGATGGGTTCCATACTCGACCATCTCGCAGTCGCGAATGAATCCTGCCGAATTGATATAACTCTGCCAGTCAGGAGCGAACTCCTTTACCTTTATCCCGTGTTCTTCGGCATACTCTTTTGAGAACTGATCCACACCCCGGGAACCGCCGGTAATGATCTCGTCTACTCCGTCAAGTTAAGCGATATGTTTAGCAATTTCTGAATAGACTTTTTCTTTCCTTTCGCATGTCCGAAGTCCGGTTACAATCAGTTTCTTCATGTTCTGTCTCCATTATTTCTGCGGGCTGCACACCTGATGCCACAGGTGAACAAAAAACCTTTCATTTGTCTATACAAAAATACCGGGTTTAAGGACGCCGCATACGATATATTTATAAATCGATAAGTGACAAGAGAGTGTTCGGCATACATCCCGGGGAGTATGCACCGCCGGATTCAGGTATGAAAAGAGTATGGCAGACAGGATACGCAATTTAACCCGGGAACCTGATCAGATAAACCGTCTCACCAGGATGATTAGGTGAACCCGGGCGATGGATTCGCATCCCCATATAAATATAATCGGTCACCGGACTCCATATCCGGCCTCCCATAAGACGATTCACCCATAATCCGCCAAAAATCTCGTCTATCAGGGAGTACTCCTTCTCCGGGAAGGCTTAACCAATTTCACCAGCTTTATCCTTGGAGAAGACAGAGGGACATACATGTACCGAGTGAATCGTATTATTCTGTTCCTGATACTGGGTGTTGTTTTATGCATGTACGGGAGTGCATCAGAAATCCCGGATCAACCAGTCACGACACCGGATGCCCTCGTGGCCTTTGTTGACAAGGCTGCATTATACGCCGATGAAGAAGGAATTAATGCAGCTCTTGAAGAGTTCAGCAACAGTTCGGGTCAGTTTGTCGATGGGGATACGTACATCTATGCCTACGATATGGATGGCAACCTTCTTGCACATCCGTATCTCAGTGAACAGATCGGGAAAAACCGCCTTAACGTGACTGACCTGACCGGTCTTGAAAGGATCAGGCTGGGCCGTGACACTGCACAGAACGGGGGAGGGTTCTTCCTGTATCTCTTTACCGATCAGTACAATGATTTTACCAAAACTCCTGACAACACGACCGAGTTATCTCCCAAGCTCGCTTATGCCAGGACACTGGACAATAACACCTGGATCGGTGCAAGTTTTTACCTTTCAGAGATGAAATACCCGGATAATGAGTCAGTCCTCGAAAATCTCTCCTCGTTCGTTGAATCTGCGGCTGCGTATGAACAGGAGGCAGGAAAGGAACAGGCCCTTGCTGAGTTTAATAATCCGGAGGGGAAATTTACCACCGGTTCGAGGTATATCTTTGTCGATGACAACAACGGCACGGTTCTTGCAAAACCCTTTGCCCCGGAGGAGATCGGTCTCAACCACAGGGATGTTGTCCGCGAGTACGGGGTCAGGAGTGTCGCCGAAGCGATCAGGATTGCAGAAGAGGATGGCTCCGGATTCCTGGTATACGTTGTTGAGAACCCGGTAACCAAGAAACAGGAGTCCAAGCTTGCCTATGTCAGGAAGATGGATGATTCCTCGATAATCGGATCAGGTATGTACGTATCCGAGATTGCCGGTCCTGCAAACAGCAATATTACCTCGTAAGATCACTCTTCTTTTTTAAAAAAGAATCTCCGCTGATCCGGTTAGACCGGCCAGAGCGGGAGAACTGTTCTCTGGTAATTTTCATTCAGTACCTGGGCAAGTCCGGTATATATCGCGGAAGAGCCGCATATGATACCTTCTAATCCGGCAATCCGGGTAATGGTTTCGATACCGGTGAGGTCACCCAGGGCTAGCAGGAAGAAGAGAACGGCCAGTGACCCGAATACCATCTGGATAGCACGGTTGACTTTGAGGGTTCCGATAAACATGACAAAGGTAAAGATACCCCACATGATAAGGTAAGATGCCATCGCGATATTGCCACCGGTTCCATCAGCAAGGCCGAGTTTCGGAAGGATCAGGATCAGGACAAGGGATATCCAGAACAGTCCGTATGATACGAATGCTGTTGTCCCGAAGGTATTGTTTTTCTTCCACTCCATGATACCGGCAATAATCTGGGCAGTCCCTCCGTAACATAGTCCCATCGCCAGGATCATGGATCCAAGGGTAAATAAACCGGCATTATGCAGGTTTAACAGGACCGTGGTCATTCCGAAGCCAAGAAGACCGAGTGGTGCCGGATTTCCTGTGATTTCAGATATCAGAACTGTCTTATCCGTTGTAATCTCAGCCATTTTCACCTCGCACCCGGGTTATCCGGAAAAGCCGGTTACTGCCCGGGCTGGTACTGATAATGATGATTTTTTGAGGATATAAGAGGTTGCAAATGAATAACATTCAAAAAAGGCCGGAGTTGACCCCTTTTTTACCTGATCCGGGGGAGATATCCTGCCAACGTGGTATTGTGAACAGGTATCCGGCCATCAGAACAGACACATTAAACTACTATCAAAAATGATTCTATTCGATGAAGTTTTCTGGTGAACAGGGAGAATCCCATGATATTCTCCTGGTAATCTCCATATCCCTGGCCACATTTATGGCTACCCTGGATGGGAGTATTGTAAACATCGCCCTGCCTACCATCTCCCAGTCATTCAACCTCTCTTCAGGAATGGTCAGCTGGGTTTCGACGATATATCTCCTGGTCATGGCAGGCTGTGTCCTTATATTTGGTAAAATTTCAGATAAGATCGGATATAAACGGGTTTTTCTCACCGGGTTTATCATATTTACCCTTGGATCATTATTCTGCGGTGTTCTGCCTGATATTACCGGTTCATTCCTCACACTGATAGGATCACGGGCATTCCAGGGTATCGGGGGGGCCATGATCTCTGCCGTTGCTCCGGCAATGGCCATAGCATTCATTCCCCTTGAGAAGAAAGGGAGGGCAATGGGCATTATCATGACGTTTTCTGCCCTTGGTACTGCCATCGGCCCGACAATCGGTGGTCTTCTCACCGAGTACCTCTCCTGGTACTTCATCTTCCTCATCAATGTTCCGATCGGGATCTTTGCCGTACTGTTAGGGGCAAAGATTATTCCGTCAATAAAACCCGTTCAGGACGATTCAAAATTCGACAAGAGCGGTGCTGCCCTCATATTTGTCGGACTGGCACTGCTTCTCTTCGGAGTATCGGAAGCCCAGACACTGGGCTGGAATTCTCCGGCGATCCTGGTATCCCTGGTGGCTGCGGTATTCATACTGGGCTACTTTATCCTCCACGAACTCAGGTCCGAAAATCCGGTGCTGGATCTCCGGATCTTCAAGGATCTTCAGTTCCTCAACATGAACATCATATTATGCCTGTTATTCTTCAGTTTCTCCGGGGTCAGTTACCTGTTGCCATTCTACCTGGAATACGTCAAGGGATATGCCACGGCCGATGCCGGACTGATCCTGACATCCCTCTCCATCGCCATGATGATAGCCGGAATACTGGCCGGAATACTGTACGACAAGATCGGCGGACGACGGGTTACCATCATTGCAGCAGCAATTCTCCTGGTCGGATATTTCCTAATAACCCACCTGACGGTTGATACCACAACATCATTCATCATACTCTGCCTCGGGCTCATGGGATTCGGGCTTGGCATGCTGGTAACACCCATATCAAACATGATAATGACTTCATGTTCGAAGCGATACGAGGGGATGATATCATCCCTCACCTGTCTTGAACGGTTTGCACCACTTACCTTAGGAATAGCCTTCTTTAACCTCTCCTTCATCCACGGTATGATATCCATCGCTGAAGCATACGGAGTGACCCTTCAGTCACCGGTATTGATTCAGAGAAAAGTTCTGACCGCAGGATTTGATCTCACCTTCCTCGTCACCTTCATCATCGGGATCATCATCGTCGTTCTTACCCTGCTTATCCGGTACCGCATGCACCCGGATTACGAGAACGACGACCGGTCAGCCAGGTAAGGAGAGACCTGCATCACCGTA
>JAJRBL010000236.1 GCA_028679485.1 Methanospirillum sp.
AAGAATCTCCCGTGCCTCAGGGGAGAAGGACGGGGCTGCCAGGACTTCAATGAACGTCGAGACGATCTCCCGTGCCAGGGCAGCATTGACCGTGCGGTTCACGGTGACAATCCCCCCGTAGGCTGATGCCGGGTCGACATCGCGGGCACTGGTGTATGCAGTCAGGACATCCGTGCCTGTCGCAACTCCGCAGGGGTTATTGTGCTTGACGATCACCGCGGCGCATTCCTCGAATTCCTGGAGCAGTGATGCGGCTGCATCGACGTCAAGGTAATTATTGTACGACATAGCCTTTCCCTGGAGTGGCAGGGCTCCGGCGATCCCGGTCTCCCCGTACACCCCGGCAGTCTGGTGCGGGTTTTCTCCGTACCGAAGGGCTCTTCCTCCCCTGTACTGGATGGAATAGATCTCCGGCATCGAATCAAGGCCGTAAAGGTAGTTGCTGATGGCCCCGTCGTAAGCGGCCATGCGTGCGAATACTTTCCGTGCACAGGCCAGGTGTTCCTCCCTGGATATCGCCTTTCCGGTCGATACGGCGTCGATAACGAACTGGTAATCCTTCGGATCGATGATCACGAGAACATCACGGTAGTTCTTTGCCGCAGCCCGGATCATGGCAGGGCCCCCGATATCGATAAACTCTATCAGTTCATCAAGAGGAAGAGCCTGTTTTGCCATCTCCTCGAACGGATAGAGGTTCACCACGACAAGATCGATGGGAGGGATATCATGCTGCTGCATGACTGCGTCATCTGTGCCCCTTCTTCCCAGGATTCCCCCGTGAATTCGGGGGTGGAGCGTCTTGACCCGGCCATCCATCATCTCGGGAAACCCGGTATATTCTGATACTTCCGTTATCGGGATACCTGCAGCACTGAGGACTTTTGCTGTACCGCCTGAACTCAGCAGTTCAATCCCTGCCTTATGCAGGGCGCTGGCGAGGTCCGTGATACCTTCCTTGTTCCAGACTGAGAGCAGAGCACGTTTCATGTGGTATTACTAGGTCATCAGGAGATATCATGCTGATGCACCGGTGAGGATCGATCCTCCCTCTCCGGAAACGGGAGGGAAAAAAAGAGATTCGGTCATCTCCGTCTGAACGAGAGCAGCAGTATAGCCGCTAATGTCGCAGTGACCGCTACGATTGGGCTCATCGGTTGTTTCTTAGGTGTAGATGATGCTTTCGGAGGAGAAGGAAGCGATTTCTTGGTGGGATTCGGGGTGATCTCCTGGGTAGGTTCCTCGGTGATCTCGAATGGTTCAAGGGTTGCCACCTCTTCGACCGGTGTCTCCGTCTCCGTGACTTCGGTCTCTGTCGGAACCGGGGTTCTTGTCGTATTATCTTCCCGATCCCCGGTCTCATTACCTGTGATATTGGAACTCTTGTCTTTATCCTCCTCATCTGCCGTATCTTTCGATGAGGAGTTACCAGACTTTTCAACGCTTACATCCTGGTCTTTTTTGCTGCTTTTTTTATCCCCGTCCTTCTCTTTTTCAGGCTGAACCTTGCTGAGCGTAAATGTGCTCTTCGCCGAGGTTGTTACCCCTTCTCCCGCGTTCTTTTCCCCGATCTGGTTGACATTGCAGGAAGCCCATGCCGTGTACTCGCCTTCAGGGTACTTCGAACTGTTTTCTGTCTCCCAGATTGCACCGGTATCAAAGGGGGTATAATACACGTATATGTCGTTCAGGTTGTACTCGCCATTGGGAGAGTCCAGCATGGTATACTCGGTTCCGTTCGGACCGGTAAGATTGACGCTGACCTGTGCCCCGGCAGAACCGGTTCTCTCTTTCATCGATCCGAGGTTTGTTGATATCTTAAACGATACGAGGTTTCCCTGTTTTATCCACTCTGGTTCGTGGTCTATGCCGTTCTCCACCACCTCGAACTGGATCCAGGGATCTTCAACCTTGAAGACCTCTTTCTTGCTCACGAGTCCATACCACGTTCCGGTCTTCCCTGAGAAGAGGCTCGGGTCCACAAAGAAATGTCTGGCATCCATAACCTTTGCCCTGGAATCAGGGACCCCGTCCGTGGAACCTGAACTCCAGAATGCAATTTCGTCTCCTGTTTTGACATCGCAGTTAGAGATATCTAGATCGTATTCACCGACAAACACGGTTCCTTCCCGTGGAATGATATTGTCGGCGGCTTGAACACCCGTGCAGGAGAGGAATATGATGAGTATGATGAGGAGAGAGACCCTTGCATCATTCATGTACTAGGGTATTCACTCTCGTTCTTTAGATTTATGCACGCTTCTCACCAGAATTCATGAGAAGTTGATTATCTGTGTAAAATAAAACGTGTACCACGCATCTCAGTATTCTTATTCTGGCTATCGTCTTTGTCCTGATATCTGTCCGGCAGCTGGGACGGTATACTTTTAGGATTTGGCAGGTAATGCTCGCAGGCGCAGTCCTCGTACTGGTCACCGGCCAGATATCTCCCATCGATGCCCTTCACTCGATCAATACCGGCGTGATGATCTTTCTTTTGAGTATGTTCATCATCGGCGAAGGGGTTTTGAGAAGCGGGATGCTCGGGGGTTGCCTGGACTGGATATGTCATGCGGCAAAGACCGGCGATTCACTTCTTCTGCTCCTTATCTTCAGTCTTGGTTTTTTTTCAGCCGTCTTTATGAATGATACCGTGGCAGTCATCGCAACCCCTCTTGTCATAGCCCTTGCGGACCGGTTTTCCGTATCAAGGTCCGCAGCGATCTTTGCCCTCTGTTTCTCGGTCACCACCGGCAGTGTCTGTAGTCCGATAGGAAATCCGCAAAATTATCTTATTGCGTCATATCTTCCCGATATGTCACCGTTTG
>JAJRBL010000237.1 GCA_028679485.1 Methanospirillum sp.
AACTCTGATCTTCCTGAAAGGATTTTGGCATATTCCTGCAGAGTTTATGGCTCGGTTGCGATGACCCGGTGGCTTTCCAGGTTTGCCAGGACAGGGGTGGGAAGGTCGATACCCAGTGCCTCTTTGAGCACCTCCTCGATCTTCTCGACCAGTACAAAGGAGAGTTCATTCCGTACCTCTCCCGGGATCTCATCGAGATCCCCCTCATTCTCCTTTGGGAGAATGATCCTTGTTATCCCGGCCCGGTGTGCTGCCAGTATCTTCTCCCTTATACCGCCTACCGGTAGTACAGCCCCGCTTAAGGTTATCTCGCCGGTCATCGCGAGTCTCGGATCGGCGGTCTTTCCGGTGATCAGGGATACGAGGGCAGTAAAGAGGGTAATGCCAGCAGAAGGACCATCCTTCGGGGTTGCGCCGGACGGCACGTGGATATGGACATCGCTTGTCAGGAAGTCGATATGTGTCGCAGTGTGTGCAAATCGGGACCTGATGAGACTCATCGAGATGTTGGCCGACTCTTTCATCACTTCCCCGAGTTGTCCGGTAAGGGTAAGTTTTCCTGAACCGGGCATGAAAGTTGCCTCGATGAAGAGAATATCACCTCCGGCCGGCGTCCAGGCAAGTCCGGTTGCGACTCCGGGTACCTGGGTTTTTCTTGCAATTTCATGCCTGAACACTTCCTTGCCTAGGATCTCAGCGATCATCCCGGGCTTTACGACGCAGGGCAGATCCATGGTTCCAGATACGATCTTCTCTGAAACATACCTGGCTACCCGGTTGAGTTGTTTTTTAAGTCCCCTGACGCCTGCCTCCCAGGTGTACTTCTCAATGATGAGAACCAGTGCAT
The DNA here is from genome assembly GCA_028679485.1 of Methanospirillum sp. GTDB lineage: Archaea > Halobacteriota > Methanomicrobia > Methanomicrobiales > Methanospirillaceae > Methanospirillum. The sequence goes on from JAJRBL010000237.1 coordinate 848, forward strand.
CGTCTTCGAGTATGAGTTTATCCCCGTCAAGACCGTGTTCTTCCAGGGTTTTGGGCAAAAGGTGATCTCTGCCGATCGCGAACGTCTCGTTCTTCGTGTACCCGGGGATCTCTATAAGTTCCATCCGGTCAAGGAGCGGTGCAGGGATCGTCGCCGTGGAGTTAGCCGTGGTTATGAAGAGTACATCCGAGAGATCATAAGGCACCTCCAGGTAATGATCAGAGAAACTGCTGTTCTGTTCAGGATCAAGAACCTCAAGCAGGGCACTCGCCGGATCACCGTTATAGGAGAATGCCAGTTTGTCGATCTCATCTAAGACAAATACCGGGTTTTTTGTTCCTGCCCGCCTGATTCCCTGGATAATTCTCCCGGGAAGGGCACCAACATAAGTCCTCCGGTGTCCGCGAATCTCTGCTTCATCCTTGATACCGCCAAGACTTACCCTGACGTACTCCCTACCAAGGGCCTCGGCAATACTTCTGCCCAGGCTCGTCTTTCCTGTTCCCGGGGGACCGGCAAAGAGAAGGATGGATCCCTGCCGGTCGTTTTTGAGTTTCATGACTGCCAGGTGCTGGACAATCCTCTCCTTCACCTTGGAGAGGCCGTAATGGTTCTTATCAAGAATACTCCGGGTCCTGGCGATGTCGATATCTCCAATGGTATCCACAGCCCAGGGAAGATCAAGCAGGAGATCGAGGTAATTCCTGATAACCGGGCTTTCATGGCTCTGATTTCCGCCGGATTCGAGTTTTTTAAGGTCTGATAATGCCTTCTTCCTCACCTCTTCCGGCATCCCGGACTCCAGGATCTTCTCCCGGTATCCGCTGTCATCCGGTCCTGACCCGTCAATCTCGCCAAGTTCTTCCTGGATTATCCTGAGTTGTTCGCGAAGCATGGCCTCTCGATTGCTCTTCGTGACTTTTTCTGTCACTTTCCTGCTCATTTCTATCCTGAGGCTCAGGGTATCCCTGAACTCTTCCAGGATCTCCTGGAACATGCGGTACCGTTCCCGAAGGGAGACTATCTCCAGGAGTTCCTGTTTCTTTTCCAGGGTTACAGGAATATACGGCATGGTAAATCCGATGATCTGATCGACTGAATCCATCAGGTCAAGCGGGCCGGTAAACAGTTCAGATCCCTGGAAGTTGCTGCTGATCTCGTGTATGGTATTTTTAATTCCCATCAGCATCTCATGGTGGCTGGCGTCATCGAGATCCTGCGTATCGGAAACCGGGTTGTACGTGGCATACATCCGTCCATTATCGACAGAGATCTCTTCGATCCGGACCCTGGCAATCGCCTGGACCATGAGCAGGTACCCGTCTTCAGCCTGGTGAATATGTAAGATATCCAGGAGATTTCCGCAGGAGAAGAGGTTATCTTCGGATATCTTCGCCGGATCAGTACCGCTCTTTACCGTAAGACCGATGGGATAGGAGTAACCGGCTTGATTCGTCTCCCTGATAAGAAATTCTCCGGTCTCCTTGTCAACGAGGATCTTTGTCCTTGTTTTCGGGTAGATAACCGTATCGGTAAGTGGGAGGATGTAATTTCCCTTCTTTCTCTCCGGTTGGGGTGATTCTGCGTGTATCATATGAATCTTTAGTTTTGGTTTACCTAACAATCTGGTCTGATATAATCAACGGACTTTTTTCAGGATTTCTATGAGGAGGTTTATCTCCTGATCATCCAGTGAATCCATCAGACGTTCAATTACCTGTTCGAGTGCCTTCTGTTCTGCCCTGGCTATCATCTCACCTCTCCCGGTCAGGCGGATATAAGCGATTCTTCCGTCATGCTGACACGGTTCCCGGTATACGCATTCCATTCTGACCAGTTTGTTGATCATCTCGGTGATCGTGGGTTTTGAGTTCCGTGTTATCTCGGCCAGCCTGCTGAAGGTTACTTCTTTGTTTTGGTCTATCGTCTTCAGGTAATGGATCTGCTTTAAGGTGATATCAGATAGGGTGCATTCTGAAAAGATCCCGCAGGAACATTCACTCTTGATTCTGATTAGGTTCTCAAATATCAGGAATAAATGCTCTTTCTGTTCATGCATAGATCTGTACTAATTAGTTAGGGATTACCTAATAATAAACATTCTGGCCTGAAGTTTTGTCAAGTTACAGGCAAAAGAAAGAATGGTATACGTATGGGAATGGAAAATTTCTTTCATGAACCATCTGCATCAGATGGAATGAAACCAAACGGCACTTTATATTAACAAGTGTCAGTATCTCCGCGACATTTAACAACTCGTCTGATCTAATACCTGACATTCCGATACATATGTATTCAACCCTCTATATCGATGATGATGCTTCATTCCTCTCAATTGGGAAGAGATTCCTTGAAAAGTCGGGTGAAATTCAGGTTGATACATTGGTGTCTGCCAGAAAAGCACCGGACATTCTGAAAGAGAATTCTTACGATCTTATCATCGCGGATTACGAAATGCCCGGGATGAACGGGATCGAACTCCTGAAAAAACTCCGGGAGGAAGGCAACACCATCCCGTTCATTATATTCACCGGAAAAGGGCGTGAAGATGTAGCCATTGAGGCACTGAATTCGGGTGCATCGTTTTACCTGCAGAAGGGAGGGGAACCGCATGTCCAGTTTACCGAACTCATCAACATGATAAACCGGGCGGTAACCCAGAAGAAAGCCGAGCTCGAACTCGCCAGGAAGGCAGAAGACCTCTCCCGGATAAATGAAGAATTAACTGCAAAAGAGGGAGAACTCCGCCATATTGTCGAGCATATGACGAGGCAGGAGAGTATAATCCGGGAGAACGAAGAGCGGTTCAGACTGGTACTGGAAGCGACCAGTGACGGGATATGGGACTGGGATCTCAGAAGTAACAAGGCATATTTTAGTGATCGGTATTTCCAGATGCTGGGGTATGAACCTGGCGAATTTGAGAGTTCGGTTGAGTCATGGAGATCCATCATCCATCCCGATGACCTGAAGCATGCCCAATCCGTTATCAGAGAGAGCATCAGGACGAAGAATGCAGTATTCGATATCGAGTCCAGGTTCAGGACAAAAGACGGAAGTTACCGGTGGATCCATATCAGGGGAAAGGCGGTCGCCTGGAATGATGACGGCAGCCCCCGGAGGATAGTAGGATCTCATATCGATATATCATACCGGAAACAGATGGAAGATTCACTTCTTGTAAGTGAAGAGAAATACCGGCTGCTCGCAGAGAATTCACGGGATCTTATCTTCAGGATTCGAGTTCCGGAAGGTACATTCGAATATATCAGTCAGTCTGTCCGCGGTATCTGCGGATATACTCCTGATGAGTTTTACCAGTCACCGGTGTTACTCCAGTCAGTTATCGCTCCTTCTTCCCATGAATACTTCGACAAAGCCTGGAAAGAACTCCAACAGGGGATAATCCCGGAAGAGTTTGAATTCCAGGTTCTCTCGAAGACCGGGGAGTTGAAATGGGTGAACGAGAGGAACGTACCGATATATAATGAATCAGGCAGGCTTGTAGCCGTGCAGGGGATCGTCACTGATATCACCAACAGGAGAATTGCGGAAGAGCAAAACCTGGAAAATATTAAGAAGTACGAGATCCTCTTTGAGACGATCCCTACCGGTATCATCATAACCGATGATACCGGGCATATCCGGGAATTGAACCGAAACGCCGCAGAAATTCTCGGTATTTCACAGGAAGACCTTCGTGATGATACAAATCATCTGGAATGGACCATGTTCGGTCAGGATGGTGAGGTAATCTTTAAAGGAACCACATTTTCGCTCGGAAAGCGCATCGAAGGAGAGGAGATTCTGGGGAGAGAATACGGGGTGGTCTCTCCGTATGGTCATATCATCTGGGTGATTGCCAATACCTCGCCTCTCCGGGTACAGGGATATGGATCCGTTCTCTCATTCCAGGATATCAGTGAACGGAAAAGAACCGAACAGGCTCTTTTTACCGTGAATAAAAAATTGTCTCTTTTGACGAGTATTACCCGTCATGATATCAAAAACAGTCTGTCTGCATTGAGAGGATACCTGTATCTCCTCGACGAGGAGATCAGGGATAGGGAACAGCAGGAGTTTATCGCCAGGCTGAAAAATATCGCAGGAGACATCAACAGAAAGATTGAATTCACCAGTACCTATCAGAAGATCGGGGCAACAAATCCGGAATGGCAGGATCTTTCAGGGATTCTTGGTGGTCTCTCTGCAGATGGGATTACGATAGAAAACCTGGCCGAGGATGTCAGGATCTTTGCCGACCAGATGCTCAGCCTCGTCTTTGAAAACCTGGTCTTAAACAGCAGGATGCACGGGGAAAAGGTTACCCGTATCTGGTTCAGCACACGGCATGAAGACCAGAACCTGGTCCTGGTCTGTGAAGATGACGGGGTAGGTATTCGGGAAGAAGAAAAAGAGGCGATATTCGAGCGGGGGTTTGGAAAAAATACCGGGTTCGGATTGTTCCTGATACGTGAGATCCTCTCGATTACCAACCTTTCAATCAGGGAAAACGGGGTGCCGGGAGCAGGGGCACGGTTTGAAATCACTATTTATCAGGGTACATTTCAACCGAAGAAGTGAGGATCCCAACATCTTCTGCCAGGGATACAATCGCTGGTTATAATGCCTTGCCTGGTGATATGGTGATATGAACTGCACTATCGGTCTAGCCGGGGTATTTTCTTTCCTCCTCGTTTTCATCCTGGGTGTGTGTACCTCTGGTTCTGTCTCATCCGGGAATGATCATACCGCGGCGGCCGTCTCAATGCCACCCACAAGTCCGGCATATCCTCAACCTCCCTACCAGTTCAAAAACCGTGAGTACTTTATCATTACTTATGAGACAGATCGGGATCTCCTGAAGAACCTCGTACCACCCCCGCTTGAAGTGGATGAACCGGTGATAAAATATGAATTCATCCGGATGCCGGACTCTTCGGGGCTTGGAGATTATACCGAATCCGGGCAGGTAATACCGGTAACGTACAAGGGAAAAAAGGGACTGTATGTCCTGTCGATGTACCTCGACAATGAACCCGCTATCCTCGCCGGACGTGAAATATGGGGTTTTCCGAAAAAATCCGGCAGACCTTCCCTTGGAGTAGATCCGGTAAGCAGGGATACCCTCGTCGGCAGACTCTTTTACGGGGAACTTGAGGTTGCACGGGGTACCATGGGATACAAGTGGGAGACACTGCCAACGGAGGATATTGCAATATCCCTTGAGGAAACACCGAATTATCTTCTGAAGATAATCCCTGATGTAGATGGAAGACCGAAGATCAGACAACTGGTACAGTATCGCCTGGGAAATGTCTCGGTGAAAGGTGCCTGGACAGGTCCGGCTGATCTGCAGCTCTTCCACCATGCCCTCGCCCCTGTGGCTGACATTCCCGTTAAACGGGTGATATCCGGGGTACATTTCATCAGTGACCTTACGCTTCTTCCTGGAACCGTGGAGTACGAATACCCCCTGTAATCCTGTGATCAGACGGTTAACGTCATCTCACTTTTTTTCATCAGTTTTCCGGCATTCCAGAGCCCGTAACCGTCGATGCATATGCATAATCCTGCCAGGAAGATAATTGCAGCCAATAATATGATGAGTATTGTAAGGAACGAACCTGGGTCAATGATTGAGTAGATACCAAGTGCCAGGGATCCGATACCCATTCCCAGAGTGAGGAGCATTCCCTGGGGAATATTCTTCTTGTTCTTCATGATCCGGGTAATCGTTACGTAAGCGCTGCTGAGAACCCAGAGAGAGAGGAGAATGAATAGTATCGCAAAATAGAGATGCCAGAAGAGAAACATGATTATACTTCCCCCGATCATGAGCAGTCCGTTAAAGATGTCACGGTTTGAATGTTCATTTCTTGCCCGCTGGATGATACCGGTTGCGACGAGAAAAATACCAAAAATACCGACGAGTCCTGGCAGAATAGCCGAAAAGAGAATATCAGACTGGTTTATTGCCATAAGGCCGAGAATTATACTCGCGGTGATCAGCCCGATTCCCGTTACTACCCGGATTTTCCAGGTTATCTGCTGTTCCTGCAGTCTTTCTTTCATATCCTTTCTTCTGGTATCCTTCCCGGTGACATATAAGGTCTCAACGGTTTCGTAGATCATAAGGATCAGAGGGGCATCATCGATCAGGTGAAGAAAAGGATTTTTTTTCGGATCATAGCGGTCAAGATGGACACGATATTCGGTCTTTGTCTCATGGGCATGGTACTGGCCGTTCCGGTAACTGGCAACCGTGTCAGGGGTCGGAACATTGATCGCCGAGGGTTTCCATTCAGGCCCGAGAGGGGTGGTTAAAAGTGATTTCGGAATGACTACTTCCCAGGTTCCCTGGTGGAGAGCAGAAAGAAAATCGTATATGTCTGGCATTTATACAACCTGCAGATAATATATATTTAGTGCAGACTGAAGATGAAATACACGATACCCTGATCCCTAAAGTGACAGATCTCCTCCCGGGTATCGTTGAAGAACTACAAAGGCTGGACAGCGTCCTGGAGATGGTCTCAAGGGAAAAAATCCGTATTATTCCCTATTCCGTCCTCATACTCGCGTTTCTCGTCACCGGTGCAATGATCTGGTATTACCAGATAATGTACCTTTATTATTGGGTCGCGTCCAGCCTGTATTTTTATCTGTTCTACCCAATGCTTCCGGTTTTCCTGTTTCCGTTCAGGTATGTCCGCGATTCCTGGATCGGGAAAAAACCTGAGAAGAAGGAGAAGAGATCACTGCCGGCATGGGCCAAAGAGCTGCATATCTTTCAGAATAAACGCGTCGGGTACCGTTTGTTCATGCGATTTTTCCTGCTCAGTATGGTCCCCATCACGAGCGGTGTCATGGTGATATACGGGATATCCCTGTTTTCGAGCCTGGTTATAAAAGCGGTCAGCAATCTCCCGGATCAGACCCTTCTTCTGATCATCATCCAGTGCCTCGGGATCATCATATTCTATGGTGAGGTCTTTATCTTCAGGGGGAGGGCATTGTACCTGACCCATCTCATTGTGAGGAACAAGGTGCAGCATCGCCGGAGGATCCTGTTCCTGGTGATCATCGCGGCTGCCCTTATCGTGGTCTCAAGCTTCCTCGTTATCCTTATGATAATCGCCATGTTCATGCCTGCCTTCACCCTCACATCCCTGGTCGACATGGTCTCCTTCTCCCATGCAGGACGCAATATTTCGGTATTGCTGGTTTTATTCTGTCAGTTTGTATTCATGCAGTACCTGCAGAGCCATCTGAGCAGGAAGGTTACAACCGACCATATCCATAATATCGTCATCAGGCTGAAGGAATCTCAAAAAAATCTCATGGATACGTGTACCCCGGAAGAGACCAGTAAAGCTTCGTACCTTCTTACCGAAAGCAGGCTCTATGCTTACAACCGCAGGATTTTATTTGGTCTTTTCCCTTCATTCTCGATAGGAATAAATCTTCCCGTTCTTCTCAGGATTAAAAACCTGAAAGAACTCACCGGGGTTTTCGGTATGGATCAGGATTGATATCGGAAAAAACGCGAGGGAATAGTCATTTCGAATACTACTCCTTCCCCTGCCCTTCCGGTCTCCCGGATCGTTATCTGTGAAATGGAGAGGATCTCCCTGATCAGGAACAGTCCAAATCCCGTGTGGGCTCCCACTCCCTGTTCGAAGATCCTCTCCTTCAGTGCGTCAGGTATCCCCTTTCCGTTGTCTGAATAGCAGATTTTTGCAGAATCACCTTTAATGGAGACAGATATGCCAATCTCCGTCACTTTTTCTCCATGCCTCAGGGAGTTATCAAGCAGGTTTGAGAATACCCTTCCGAGAAGTGTATCAGCAAATATCTCGATCCCGGTATCAGGACCTGATAAGATGATACCCGGAGGTACCTGGGAGATGATGCTGTCCTGGATAACCTGGGAGAGATCCTGCCATATCGGCGCAGTAACACCGAGGTTCTGGTAATCCCTGGTAAAAGTTATCTGCCTGCGTATAGAATCAAGTGCCTTTTCTGCCTGATCAATGTACGAGGTCAGGGCAGGATCGCTGGACTCTTCCCTGATGAGATCGATGGAACCGACAAGGACAGTCAGGGAGTTCAGGATATCATGTCTGGTAATATCTGATAAAAGGTTTAATTTCTGGTTTGCAAGCCGTAATCCCTCAACACTCATCTTTTGTTCAGTAATATCCTCCAGCGTCTCCAGGGCACCCCAGATCTTTCCTTCCGCATCCCTGAGCAGGGCACCGGTAAAAAAGAGCCAGGTGCCGTCTTCACCGATACCGGGGAAAAAATCCGTTGAAGAGTAGGCATTTTCAACAAGCCTGGATTTTACTG
>JAJRBL010000238.1 GCA_028679485.1 Methanospirillum sp.
ACGACAACACTGGCAACCAGGAGTCCCACGATCGAAATGAGTCTCTCGATAGTGAGCGTACTGCTGATACCATCCTCGATGAGGGCCTTTCCCTTCTCATCCCAACTCTTTACCTCTTCCCTGACCCCGTACTGGAGGCAGGAGTACTTCAGCCCGAGTGCATAGGCTGGATCCAGGCTCTTACTGTTTCCCCTGACAAGAATGCTGGTCGCCTGCCCGTCAGTCGGGAGGTACCGTGTCAGATCCGTCCGGGTGGTAAATGCAGCAATATCATTCAGGGCATTGTCGCTCTTGAATATCCCCTTGATACGGTATTGTCCCACTTCTCCATTGATATAGGAGACTTCGATGATATCACCTACCCGGGCACCCCCTAACGACGGGTACTTATCTTTAATGTCATTTCCCGAGCCGGCAAGCAGTTCCCCGATAAATATCTCCCCGGTATCTTCGCGTGAGAGAAAATCGCCTTCCTTTATCTTCGTATGATAGAATGTAGTCGCCTTTTCATGGTCAGGATTTATTGCAGTAATCATTCCGGTCGGACTTTTCCCGGTCTTCCGGTTGGTGAAGGTCACCCCGGTCGCGTACCGGGATGAGACGCTCCCCACCCCGGGAACCCGTTCAAGCTGTTCGACAAGACGGCTGGCATTTTTGATAAAGAGTTCATTCTCCCCGGGAAGAACGATGACATGGCCGTACTGGTAATCCACGAGTTGCTGGTAGTACTGGGTGATCATGCTCCCCATGACAATCCCGATGAAATTCATCAGTACGACCATGAGCGCAATAAGGAAGATGGTAAGCAGGAGCGTTCCCCGGTTTTCCCTGGTAACTGCCCGTATTGCAAGGTAGAGAGAGACCGGGTACCCCCTCTCACTCATTTTTCACCCGTCTTTTTCGCAGGTACCAGTACGCAGTTCCGGCTGGCACGACAAGGATGATCGCCAGGATAAATACAATCCCGCCATTAGCCGGATTTACCAGGAGGGCCGTGCCCTGGTCGATCGAATGAAACCCGTATTCATCAGTATACGTTACGGTAAGGGTCAGGGGAATCTCACCGGAACCGGGCGACCTGAGATCGAATACTGCAGGTGCATCGCTGTTTTTATCTATTGAACCGATGAATACCTTTTTTGTTCCCTCCAGTGAATTGGAGAGGTTCATCATGACCGACGTTGCCCGGTCAGTGCCTGTGTTTTCAATCCTGGCAATAAAGGTGAAATGTCTCCCCTGGTCAGGGATAACGGGATCGCAGGTGAGCGATTTTACGGACAATTCCGCTTTTCCTATGAATGCGATCCCTATCTCCTCTGACAGGTTTCCTGCCTTCCCCTCTACATTGGAATACCTGATCTGTACCGGGATCGTACAGATCCCGACAGGCATATCACGATCAGATATGAATGGCAGTTCGAACATCTTCATGTCCCCGGGATTCAGGTGATCGAGATGATAATTTGCCGGGCTGTGGAGCGAGAGAGAGGTTCCCGCCGTGCCTATCGTAACATGGATATCATCTGCCCGTCCTTCTCCGTCGTTGCGGAGAAGGAGGGAGCAGTTAAATTCGTGCCCGGGAACAACGGACTCCGGAATGGTCTTCTGCAGGGAGAGATCGGGTCCCCGGGGGAGAGTGATTTGGGTATTGACATTCACCGGGATAGGGTACCTCGTGCTCACCCCGCTGGTAAAATCGGTTCCCGTGTCAATCCAGACTTCGGGAAAGTAGATCCCTTCCTGTTCTGGTGCCTGGATAAGGACTGTTAGCGGCAGGCTCTGCCCGGGACCGAGATCCCCTACCCGGTCTAAAGCCCTGGACCTGATGATGATCCCGTTGCCTTCCACATAAACCCGGTAAATATGCACGTTGATGGCAGTGGACTCGGTATTTGAGAAACCGTTTCCTGCAATGATCCCGGTTGATTGTGACCTCCGGTCATCCTCATCGGTCGTAGTGAGCGTGAAAGAAAGGGTTCCTGTGTCTCCGGGCATGAGTACTGCCGGACTCACCTGGTACCCCGCGATGATCACGGTTGGAACACTCGCCTGTACCTGGGACAGGCAGCCAGTGAAGAGGAAGAGGAGGAGTATTCCCGTCAATAAAGTTGGTTTCATCCGGGACACCTCCGTACCGGTAGATTCCCAGTTGCTCCCTCCGGGAGAACTGCTGCATGCCAAATAGCCTGAAACTGCAGATTACTATCTTTGTTGCTTTCTTCTTCCCTGCTCATGGGTTTCTGACCTCGCGTTCATTTTTAATGAAAGATTGTTCAGAATAAATAACTATCTTTTCATCAGTCGTAAAAAAGGTTATAAAAAATGAATTAGCATAGTACCCTGCCATATCCATGCCCCGGATTATTGAAACATCAAAAGAAGAATACAGGGAAGAGGCCAGGAAACGGATCATTTGTGCTGCCATCACGATCATGAAACGGAGAGGATACCGGGCCCTGACCGTGGAAGAAGTGGCAAAAGAGGTCGGTGTCACCAAGGGAACCCTGTACCTCTACTTCGAGAACAAAGAAGACCTTCTCAACCATGTTTTCCGTGAGTCAGTCAGGGTTTTCGAGGTGATTATCAGGGACTCTGCCGATGTCATCTCCGGTGACAACGACCTGAACACCGTCCTTGAACATATCATTACCCATTCGCTTGGCCTCCAGAAGATATACGGATCCATGAACGATAACATCGCATTTGTCACTGAATTCGTCTCCCACGCGATCCGGGACCCGGATATCTACACGAAGTTCCAGCAGGCCTTCGTTGATTACATCCAGGTGTTTGAAGACTGGCTCCGTCTCCTTGAAAAGGAAGAATTAATCAGGGATGGCATGGACATCCGCGGTACCGCG
>JAJRBL010000239.1 GCA_028679485.1 Methanospirillum sp.
AGAAAAAGTAGTGCTCCTTGTTCATTGTTATCGCTAATAATACAAGGAGCGCTAAGGACTTAGATCTTTCTATCTTCTTTTAGTAGGATTTCAACAGAGCCGTAATATCTTTTTTTTCTCGGCTACAAACCCAAAAACTGCCATACCTAATAAAAATGTGACGAAGGCAACTTCATGAAAATCCCAAAGGTTCACACCATGGAGGGAGGGATAGAGAAGATACAAAAGCCCAATAAGGCACCCCACCCTACGGTTAAGAATTTCCCGACCACACAGGTATACCGGAACTGCACCGAGGGCTAATAGAATACTTTGAGCGATAAGGAGAGTCTCCGGGATGGGAAAGAGAGAATAGATTGGAATCAGGAGGTATAATCCCGGCGAAAAGTGGATAATAAAATGCGATCCTCCTTCCAAGGAATTGTAAAAAAAATCCCCATACTTAACCGTAGTCCAGAATGCCTGATTGGAAATTGCAAGATCGAGATTCAATACAAGTAGGTTATATTTAAACCTGAATACGGAGATATACGAAAAAATAGCGGCATATAATAAAATACCCACGAAAATGCATCCATCATAGATGTCGGGAGAACGAATGCTTGAGTCTTTGAGACGAGAGGAGAGGGAGGATACGAAGCGAAAAGGGAATTTTGAATATATTTTCATCTATTATGAGTAAATTGTTTATAAATAAGAAATTTATGAAATACTACTCGAAAAGAAATGTAATATATATCAGTTATGTATCGTATCTTCAGAGACGGATACTTCTTCTCCGGTATTCATTATTCGGTATTTGCCGGTAGCATGGACAGGGTAGGGATTATTCTCTGTTGAATAGGGAACAATGAACGAACCGTTCTGACTCCATTGGCGATATATGAATGTCCGTCCCTGGTTTGTAACGAGAGGCAGTTCAATCATCCCTTCTCCAGGGATTGTTGTACCATTCACCCGTTCAAATATCTTCATTTTCCTGATATCGTTCATAACAAAGTCATCGGAATCGTCAGCAGGCGGGACCTTCGTGCCATTGTATCCAGGATAGGCGCACAGCCGGTCAGATCCATCATGACCCACGAACCTATCGTGGCTGAGGAGGGGATCTCCATTGAAGATGCCTTCGAACTGATGTACTCGCGCAAGGTTGAACGCCTGCCGGTGATTGACCGGGACGGAACACTGACCGGGATCATCTCCATGCAGGAACTGCTTCAAAAACGGCAGTTTCCCGATGCAATCAGGGACGATGACGGAAATCTTCGTGTAGCCGCGGCTGTGGGACCATTTGATCATGCCCGTGCCATGATGCTGGTAGAGGCAGGTGCTGATGCCATCGTCGTGGACTGTGCTCATGGCCATAACCTCAACGTCGTGCGAAATGTCAGGGAGATCAAGGAAAGTGTCTCATGTGACGTGGTGGCGGGAAATATTGCCACCAGGGAGGCAGCAGAAGTGCTGGTTGACACCGTGGACGGACTTAAAGTGGGTATCGGTCCGGGTTCCATCTGCACGACCAGGGTGGTGGCCGGGGTAGGTGTTCCCCAGGTTACTGCGATCGCCAGTGTGGCCGAGGTTGCAGGACCTGCGGACGTTCCGGTTATCGCCGACGGCGGTATCCGTTTCAGCGGCGACGTGGCCAAAGCCATCGCCGCTGGTGCCGATTCGGTCATGATGGGGAACCTGTTTGCGGGAACAGACGAATCCCCGGGGCAGATAGTAACCATACAAAGTAGGAAATATAAACAATACCGGGGGATGGGGTCTCTCGGCGTTATGAGTACCGGGGTCTCATCTGACCGGTATTTCCAGAAAAAGGAGATCGGCAGGACGAAGTTCGTCCCTGAAGGAGTGGAAGGGGTTACTCCGTACGTAGGGCCGGTTGCTGATGTCATCTACCAGATGATCGGCGGACTGAAATCAGCGATGGGATATACCGGTTCCCGGACCATCAGGGAGATGCATGAGAAGACGAAGTTTATCAGGATCACCCAGGCAGGATACCAGGAGAGCCATCCGCATAATATCACCATCACGGACGAGGCACCGAATTACCGGATTTAATAAATATCATCAATCACTAACATAAAGTTAGTGATGCTTGACCAGGCAGAGTTATCTGAACTGCTTGATATCCTGGGAAACAGGAACAGAAGAAGGATCATTGAACTTCTTCGGGAAAAACCCTGTTTTGTAACCGAAATCTCAGAGCGGCTCATGATCTCCCCGAAAGCGGTAATAGACCATCTCCAGATGCTTGAAGATGCCAGGATTCTTTCTTTTCGCAACGATGATCGGAGAAGAAAGTATTACTACCTCAAGCATGACATCAGTATTCAGATAAACCTGGATACCCAGAACCATGGTCTTATCCCGGTTATTCTATCCGGGGAACAGCGGCTCCTTATCGCGCTCCAGAAACTCCGCCAGATGATTGTATTAAGAGATGAACTCGCCGAGAAACTGGAGTCCATGGAACGGGATATCGATCATCAGATCGGTGAAGTTCTCCAGGAAGGAAGACTTGCCGGAAATGACGAGGAGACCCTCCTGGTATCGGTGGCACTTGCCCATGGTGCCAAAAATCCGAAAGAAATCAGTGATTTGACTGATCTCTCCCCACAGGCGGTAGATTTGACCATCCAGGAACTGGTTGATGAAGGTATTATCTGCAGGAAAGGATCGGGATTAGAACTCAGAGGTTTGTATGCCGAATAATCCGTATGATGAACTGCTGAAAAACCTGATGAAACTGCTTGAGCAGATCACCTCTCTGGAGAAGAATATGCAAAAGATGCAGGAAGGGGGAGAGGGCAGACCAGGAATAATCGGATGCGCAATCATAACCGGTAATCTGGCACACGCGGGGGATTGCAACAGGAATGAACCGGAAAAATCAGGTCTTGCATATGAAATGGTGGATGCAGGAGATGTGGCATATCTTACCATCGAACTGCCCGGAGGCCTGGCAGAAGAACCACGGATCCACCTGCAGGAGCGGGCCTGCCAGATCAGTACCTGCGGTCTCTCCGGAAGCATCGATCTCACGTTCTCCATTATACCTGAATCATCAAGCTGGTCGGTGAGCAACGGGGTGCTTGACATGGTACTGGTTAAAGGGGCTTCTCCTGGAGAATCGGTACCTGATACCACACAGATAGAAGAAGACTGATACCTCAGGTAAACCTTTTTTCAGGATCATTTCATTCACTATATCTTCCTGCCGGTCTGATACTCAGATATGATCGTCGTAATTGGCGGCGGACCAGCCGGACGGTACGCTGCAATACGGCTTGCCGGAGCGGGAAAGAGAGTCAGACTGGTTGACCGGAGAGTTGCAGGACTCGGTGGCCAGTGCCTTCACCAGGGGTGCATGACTATCTGCGCACTCAACGATGTTGCCAGGGTCATCGATCAGATGAGATCGTTCCATATCCTGGGTATTTATGATCAGGTCTCGGGTTTCTCCTATCCTGATCTCATCAGGCAGATGAGAGAGACCATCCAGGTCATCGCCGGGGTTATAGACCAGGAGACACGACAGGCAGGAGTAGAGATTATCCAGGGAAAAGCAGAGTTATCCGGGAGAAATCTCCGGATAAATAACGAGGCAGTAACCTGTGAGGCTGTCATCATCGCTTCAGGTGCCCGCCCCAATATACCGGATATCCCGGGATGCTGCCTTCCCGGGGTTCATACCGCCCATACGATACTCACCATCCCTACGCTTCCGCAAAAGATGGTAATCATCGGCAGCGGGGTGATTGCAGCAGAATATGCCTATATTTTCAATTCGTTCGGTGTTCAGGTAACAATCCTGGCCCGTAGTTCACTCCTTCGGACATTCCCTGAACACCTGGTACAGGAGGCGAGGAGGGATCTCGGGGAGATTACCATATGGGAACATGTACGGGTCGTCGGCATAAGCGGGGAAAAGAAGGCCGAAGGAGTGATCATCAGCGATAATGACAGTACCAGGGAAATCCCGGCAGATACTGTCCTTATCGCTGCAGGTATGGTTCCCCACACGGACTTTATATCCGGAATCGACTGCAATGCTGACGGATCTATCAGGGTAAACGAACAGATGGAGACTTCAGTTCAGGGGATATATGCCGCTGGTGATGTGACACCGGCACCGGATACCTGACCCCGGTTGCCCGGCACCAGGGACGACGAGCAGCAGATGCAATCCTCGGAAGGCCGCCTGAGGCTGAACCTCTTGTTATACCCCAGGCAATAAAACTCCGGCACGACCTGGCATTCTGCCGTATCCCGGGAGAGAAGGGAAAAGGAATCTCTATTCCTGGTCCTGCAGGCCCGGGAACATTCTGGGAGGTTCCTTCACGCCATACCGGCTCTTCCCATATCGAATATACAACCGACGGGAGACTGGTCTGTCTTGCCGAAGCATCTCCGGCAGCATCGGTTGCAATGGCATACCTGGGGTGGATGATGAACAGTGATGGCAGGATAGATGATTTTGAGCGGTTTATCGAGGTTCACCCGTCGGCAGACGGGATCCCCTGGCTGCTGAAATACCTGAACGGGAAGAGGAAGGAGTGAGGGGAAAAAATACTGGATATAAATTTCACTAAAAACCGGCAATTCGTATCTCGGATCCTAGGTATAATTAAGGTGTTCTCTGGGGGTATATCGCTATTCTTAATATTTTATCCAGGATCTTTCAGTTTATATAAACAAACTCCATCAACATCGTAGATAATGTTATATTTTTCTTCAGGAAAAACACCTATTGGGGAATTTAACCATTCTAGATTCTTCGTTTGGTTATCAATCAGTATGTAATCAACATTTTGTTGATAATTTGTGA
>JAJRBL010000240.1 GCA_028679485.1 Methanospirillum sp.
ATCCCGGTCATGGATCATGCCGGCGGCATCTCTCACGGGCCTGATATTCACCACTCTTATATCCTCTCAACTCATGAAGGCCAGATCGTAAAAGGGCCTTTTGGCATAGAATTCCGGGATATCCCTGATGATCTGTCAGGATACATATCAGGCAGGATCTATTTTGGGAAAGAAGCAGATACCGCCTGGTATGTTGCGTGCATCATCTCCCCCCCGGGAGTTCCTCCCGGATATTCCCTGGTCGGACTCAGGGAACTCTTTGGAACGGTCCAGGAACGATTACTCGGGATCGCCTGCAGGGCGGTCCAGCTGGCAAGGTTTGATACTCTGACCCGCTTTTGCGGGTACTGCGGGAGCCGGACGCGTATGAAACAGGATGAGATCGCCAGGGTATGTACAGCCTGTGGAAAAATCACCTTTCCACGTCTCTCTCCGGCAGTAATCGTACGGATTACCGATGACAGACGAATCCTTCTCTCACGCTCTCCCCCGTTTACCCGGGGAATGTACAGCATCCAGGCGGGATTTGTTGAGCCTGGCGAATCACTTGAAGCAACTGTCCATCGGGAAGTCAGGGAGGAGGTGGGGATCTCCGTAAAAAACCTTCGTTATTTTGCGTCCCAGCCCTGGCCATTTCCCGATTCGCTCATGATCGGTTTTACCGCGGAGTATGCCGGCGGTGAGATACGGATTGACGGACAGGAGATCGAAGATGCACAATGGTTTACCAGGGAGAAGATGCCTGACCTGCCAGGTCCGTTCAGCATTGCAGGAGCACTCATTCAGGACTGGCTGAATTCCTGAAACATCAAAGTTAGTCCTCTTCCCATCTGTGGGAGATGTTGTCACTTGCAGATATCACGTAGTGCGGGATATCTGATACGATGACAAGCAGGATCCGGTGGGAACAATACGGGCATTCTCCTCTTCGAAGCGACTTCATCTCATTCATCTCGTCAGAACTGAGAGAACGATAATCGACCAGCTCTTCAGTCTTCTGAGGCAGATTGATGAGTACTGCCGGGCTGAACTGGTGATGGCATTTCTGACAGAATCCCCATAATCCATATTGAATGATAATTCCGGTGATTCCCTGATTATAAAGATCTGAAATGACCGGATGGTTCCAGTAAAAAAGGGGAAATTTTCTGATTGCAACTGGAAGGCCGGCATAGATCTTTAACTGTGGCACTTCTGTACGGGTACGGTATCCGCCCGGAACATGAAACATCACCTGGCAGCAGAGACACATACTCTCTCCTCCCACCACAGGATCCAGGTCATCCAGTTCAACCGTGTTTATTTCTCCACAGAGAGGACAGGGAAAAACAATCGTGTTCCTGATATACCGGACATCACGGGTGGTCTGATTCAGGGGGATCCGCAGTTTTTTTACCGGCGGGTCCGGGAATGAGGGCAGGGGCGGAGAGGTCTCTTCTGTCGGTGAAACGGAAGGTGTATCTTTGCCTGTTCCCCTGCGATTCCAAAATACCATGTCTGTCCCCGGAAACTGTGTAATGTATTCTCATAATATGAGATAAATCGTTCTTCCGCAACGGTATGTCACCACAGGATCCGAAACCCTGCATTGAAAACAGAGGTCGAAAAGAACGGGCAGGGAAAGGGAGTGCCCTGATGGGATGCTGTCAGGGGGGATGTGAATGATGATTAATCGCCCGGTTATAACGGGTATAAAGGAGACTGGGGGGTTTCCGGGTCTACCTTGTGCTGTCTGGTGGGGTTGATGTGTCTGGTAGGTGATCCATGTTTGCAGACCGGATGGCACACATGCACCAATCCGATGCAACAGTTGTAATGACATGCCGGCGAACCGCCGGCCCAGGGATCGTCTGCCCGGAATCCAGCTCCGCAGATACCATTATAAGGACTATAGCGGATGTCCCAGCCCCTGCCCGCGAGGCACCGCTTCGGGGGATCCGTCACGAGTACCTCTGATCCAATGGGTCATCGGGAGTAGAGTTAAAGTTTACTTCTTATATTCCAGAAATATAAATCCTGCAATAAATTTAAGGGACAAATTGTTCTCTGTTCTAAACCCTCCCGGATGTCAGATCCACATGATATCCCCAAACCCATGACAGCGGTAATCAGAGGGATAATCTTTGAAATATCCTGGTTTGGCTGATAATTCATGCCAGGGTTATTCAATTGGGATGAATTATTACGTATTAGCAATATCTCTTCAATTCACAGCGTTATTAACCTAATTCCGGGAATTTCAGGTATGAAAGCCAATGCGTGGCATTATTACCTCAGGTTTAAATATACCGCTAACCGGCATCCCTGAATGACCAGCGATTCAGCCATATTCATGGCCCCGAGCAACCGGGATAACAGGCATATTTCCCATCTTCCAACATGACCCGTGAGAGCAGACTGGTTGTATATCTTCAGGGTGTCCTCAGTTATCCCGGATAATTCAGATAGAATATTTGCCATATAAAACGCAGATACAATTATGAATATCTACCTTCCCCTTGTCCTGCTCATCACCGGGTGTATCTTTCTGGCCGGCTGCATCCAGACTCCTCATACCCCGTCTTCCGAATCCATCGCGGATATTCCGAATAATACCTCACCTGATCTTCAGGCCACAGCAACCCGGGATCAGGTCACACCCGCGAATCTGTCAGAAAAGCCGGAGCAGAACATTACACCAGCAGTAACGGTCATGGAAACGAGATCTCCGATAGCCACACCAACACCTGACAAGAATATCCGGTTCCGTTCCCAGGTTATCCAAAACCTCACCGCGTTGCAGGAGGGGAAAGAACAGGTTTTAAATAACTGGAAATCAGCAAATACCACAGAACTCGATCAATCTGTCGCCAATCTCCGCCACCTGATCAGGAACAATAATGATGCCGGTTCATTCCCCAAGAAAATGGATTATGTACGACTGAATTATTATGATTACATCGATCGTCTTACACAGTTTGCCGACAATTTTGCCCTGGCAAGTGAGAGACGGAATAAAGGAGACAACGGCTCCGCCTACTCCTACGAAAAAGCCGGAGAGATGTCTGGTGAACGGGCAGATATCTCAGAGAAACGAATAATAACCTTCCTCGACGATCATCCGGTCTTACTATAACGATAGCCGAAAAGATAATGGGATGAAACGGTGAGTAACCTCTGGTGATACCAGTGGTTAAACCATTCCTTATACTGATTGCCTTCCTGCTCGCCGTATCCGGTGCAGCAGCAGACATAGCCATACAGGGAGCGTCCCAGTATAATTATCAATATAATCTCACGAATGCA
>JAJRBL010000241.1 GCA_028679485.1 Methanospirillum sp.
ATCGAAGGTCTGAAGAGGTACAGGGATGGTGATCTCAAAGGTGCCAGTCTTTTTTTTTCGGAGGCTATACAAAAAGGGATTACTGATTTCGATATCCTGTACTATCGCGGGATGTGTTTTCTCGATGCAGGCCAGTATGAAGATGCACAGAATGATTTTGAAGTCCTGATCCGCCAGTTTCCGGAGAATCCTGAATACCTGTTCAGGCGGGGATTTATCAGGTACAAAACCGGCGATGCCCAGGGAGCCTTGTCTGATCTCACCCAGGTGCCAGTGGATTACAACGATTTCTCTATCCGGTGGCATTACCTCTCGGTGTTGTTTTATAAAACGGGAGATCCTGATGCAGCACTTGAAGCAATTGAAAAATCCCTGAATATCTTTCCTACTATGCCAAAAATCTGGTTTAATGCAGGCATTATCCTGACTGCAGCCGGTCTTTCCGAACGGGCGGAACTTGCTTTTCTAACCGCTGCGCGTCTTGAACCCCGTTTGGAGACTGCCAGAAGGGAAATACTGGAGTAAGTCCTGTTCAGGCCTGACCTGTCAGGCAAACTCCTTCTTTTGAATAACATTTCTGATAACGATAAGCAATATCAGGCATGCAGATATCGAAGCAGCCATGACTGCCCAGTGAGTTACCGGGGCTCCTCCTACTGCCAGGAGGACGATCAGATTGACCGGATTTGATGGTAATGCCAGAATCAGGAGAATTACGACGATAGTTGCCGTGGAAAAGATGAATTGTGCCTTTGTTCTCTCCTGGTAATGAACTGCTACCGTTGCGGCAATGAGGATGAGAGCAGTTGAAGCAAAGACCACGTGGAGCAGGATCTCTATGACTGATGCAATCCGGATCCCGTTAAGCATGAGCAGAAACAGCCATAATACAACTTGTATCGGGATAATCGCAATGCATGCGAGGATTTTTCCGTTCACGATCTCCTCGAGGGTTGCAGGGGTGGAGCGCAGGGTATCAAGGGTCTGCTGCTGGAACTCCTCGGTGATGAGATCGATAACGAGGCCGGCTGATATGATAGCAGGCATGAAGAGGAGCAGGGGGATCAGGAGACCGTAAATGAACTCATAAAACGTGGACCCGGCAACCGGTCTCGAGGGGGTGACTGTGATGGGCTGAAGGTCAAGCCTGTCCCTTCTGATATCCCGGAGGATCCCTTCATAATCGAGTAAAATATCTTTTACCTTTACTTCTATGACCGTTGACTGAATATCGTTTTTAATGGTATACAATTTTACGACCACGGGCTCTTCCGCATCCGGGGATGTTCCCGAAGGCCATACCACCGCTGCAAGTTTGCGTTCCTTTAATGCACCGATTGCATTGCCTGGATCCATCTGGTATACCATGAGCGAGGGATCCCGGGCGAGGAGATCGAGGAGGAGAGTATCATTGCCGGCATACCCGATGCCGTACTGGACTCCTGATATCCTGCCATACATGGAAGGATCGTACATAGCCGAAAGACCTACCATCAGGAACGAGGAGAACATTGCGATAAAGAGCTGAAGAAGAATGGCCAGTATTATTGTCTTCTCCTCCGAAAGGCCCCTGAGTTCTTTCTTCGCAATAATGGTAACCAGACGATGATTTACCATATCCACCCCTGCAGCAGGTACATATTATAGAGACAATGTATGACCGTTGCAATCATGATCCCCACGGGAAGAAATCTCCTTCCGCCAATCTTAAGAGCAATCCCTGAACAGAGTGTTGTTCCCGCATGAAGCAGAAATGGTATCCATAAAAGGCCGATACTCAGGAAGAGTGCCGCCCCGAAGACCGAGTCTGATATCTGTGAAAGCGTAACAAAGAGAAGTAGTTTCTCCCCGAGAATAAATCCTAAAGCAATAAGGAGAGCTGACAGGAGGACTATTCTCCATGACAGTGCCGGATAACGATGGGTTATAAGCCCGATAAGGCCGGCTGATTTGGCTAGTTCTTCAGTGAGGGCTGCAAGAAACATGATCAGGATTAATGAAAACGGCATGGGAAGGTTGAAGAACAGAACCAGATACATCATCTGTGCCATGAAGACAAAGGGAATGGTCATAATGGTGATAAGAACGAGTGACAGGAACCAGTACCTCGTTGAGACCATAGTCCCGAGGAAGAGGGCAATGGTTTCTGTAATTCCCTTCTCGGTGAAGAGTTGTTCTTCGTGAAAATTACGGATGCAGAAACCGAAAAGGATGAAACTCGTCAGGAAAAAGAGGGAGGTTGAGTATACGTAATCTGTCAGGGTGTATCCGGTTCCGTCCATCACGTGGATGACAAGTGTTACCGGGGAGAGGAGACTGACAACATGGACGTTGGCAAATATACTGGGAAAGAACAGGTACGATGTTGCAACCGTTGAGAAAAAGATGGAGATAAACGAGAGTTCCTTGTAACTCCTGGAGATCATCCCGATGAACAGGGCAAAGGAGAGAAAGAAGAGTATTACCGGGATTAAGGGAAATATGGCAGAGATACCTGCGCCGACCATCAGGAGAATGATCGTTACGATGAGTATCATCCCCAATGCATACGGCAGCATCTTCCCGAATACCACGATTGCAGGTCGTACCGGCGAGGCGATGAGTGCTTCTCCCTGGCGAAGCGTCCGTTCATTCATGATGCTCATCATAAAGAACTGTGAGGTAAAGTAGAGCGGAAATATGAAGATAAATATGAAGATAATGGTATCAAACGGAAGAGGCGGGGAAAGCATGGACGGAACCCTGAGTTCTCCCAGGGCTTCCTGCTGCTGGAGAATATCGGTGTACCTTCCGAGTTGATCTTCCCCCCGTGCAGCCTCCTGCTCGAGCTGCAACCGCAGATCATCCATATTATAGGAATCTACCCCTGAAGGAGCGACAATATCCTTTTCAGGGTTTTCCGGAACGGGAAGGGTGTTCGATGCCTGGTAGGGAGATGCAAGCTGCCGGCCGGACTGGGTAGCGAGGAAGTCCAGTTCGCTGACTACGGATTCGGTATCGATCCATAACGGGTATGCGGCGTACAGGTCATTCTGGTGGCGATACAACGTGTCAAGATATGCCTGGTAATCTCTCTCAAAACTCTTCTGGGCAGCAGATCCTTTATCGTCGTTTGTTCTGAGGAGAGATTCTGTCCTGATCGCCAGGTCCAGCCCGAGGGTTCTGATATTCTGAATATCAGGCGGGAGTGCGTAGACCTGGTACCGCATATCCCCCCCGATAATGTTAAAATATTTCTGACTGTCAACTCCGATACGATAGATGCCGTCCTGGAGGTGAATTCCCTGTTGTGCGGTAAATCCGCTTACGAGAATGAGCAGAATAAATAATATGGCTGCAATGGGGAGTAGATCCCGTGTCATTGACCCCTGGAACCGTTTGATCTCCCATATGGCAATGGTCAGGAGCTGATGAAGTGATTCCATTGGGTGATAATTCGCCGGGCTGCTATATCAAATATTACCGGATACTCTTTTATGGGATAGGGGACAGAGGAGGTGTACCAGTATGATCGAAGCATCGTCCCTGTCCAAGCAATATGGGGAGGTAACCGCCCTCCTGGATATTTCATTTACCTGCAGGGAGGGAGAGATATTCGGTATTATCGGGCATAATGGAGCAGGAAAAACCACGCTTCTGAAGATTCTTTCAGGACTGATCCTCCCCACGTCGGGTTCCCTCGTGATCAACGGTCTTGATGTCATCAGAGATCCCATGCAGGTCAGGTCAGGAACCGGTTATCTTCCTGAAGAGTCGCGCCTGTATGAAACCATGCTCGTTCCGGATTATCTCCGCTTTTTTGGAGAGATCTACGGTCTTGATCGGGTTACTATTAATGCACGTGCCGATCTTCTCCTTACCCAGCTCTCTCTTCAGCCTGAAGGAAAGCGAATCGGGAATCTTTCCAAGGGAATGAAAAGAAAGGTCGCCATCGCCAGATCGCTCATTCACGATCCGTCCATCCTGATATATGACGAACCAGGTTCCGGACTCGATCCGATGACATCGCGTTTTATCATCGAATACCTGAAAGAACTCAGGCTGCAGGGAAAAACGATCATTCTCTCGGCTCATAACCTTGCACAGGTTGAAGAGATCTGCGATCATGTTATGATCCTGAAAAGGGGAAAGGTCGTGGTATTCGGTACCATGCCTGAACTTCGGGACCAGTTTGGTTCTATCAGGTATGAGATCCTGTATCTCTACCCTGATGGCCAGACTCCGTCAATGGAAGCAGAACAGAACGGCAATCTCTGGATGTCGGTTGCCCGTTCGGTCGACGAACTGAACCGGATGACCGGCAGAATCTCGTCAGATGGCGGGACTGTCGAGCGGATTGAATCCCGTTATCCCTCGCTCGAAGAGATACTGGTAAAAATCGGGAAATAGGGTCAGTAAAATATCCGGGCCATCTCATACAGATCGGTATCGACATTCTTCTGGGTGAGGGCTTCACAGAGAGGAACAGCGACAATTTTGTTCCCCTGTAAAGCCACCATCATGCCGTAGTTTCCCTCATGGATCTGCTTAACGGCGTTGACCCCGTACCTGGTAGCAAGAACCCTGTCATGGGCGGTTGGTGATCCGCCGCGCTGTACATGCCCGAGAACCGTTACCCTGGTCTCCACGTCTATCCGTTCTTCAATCGCCTTTCCCAGGAGATGACCGATTCCCCCGAGTTGTTCATGCCCGAATTCATCAACTTTCGTGGATGAGGTAACGAATCCCTTCATATCGGTCGGTTTTGCACCTTCGGCAACGACGACGATGGAGAATTTTTTCCCCCTGTACCGTCGCTTTTTGAGACCGTCGCATACGTCATCGATGTCAAACGGCACCTCGGGGATCAGGATCTGATCCGCTCCGCCGGCAATTCCTGCCATGGTTGCTATCCAGCCGGTATGTCTCCCCATGACCTCGAGGATCATGATCCGGTGGTGAGACTCGGCAGTTGTATGGAGCCGGTCGATAGCATCGGTGACGATGGTGACAGCCGTGTCGAATCCAAAGGTATAGTCAGTTCCTGAAAGATCGTTATCGATGGTCTTTGGAATACCGACAACCGGTACATGCAGTTCGTTCAGGCGGCTTGCCACACTCAGGGTATCATCTCCCCCAATCGCCACGATGGCATCAATGCCGTACTTCCTGATATTGAGGAGCATCTGCTGGGTCTGCTCTTCTGTCTTAAAGGGATTTGTCCGGGATGTCCCAAGGATGGTCCCTCCTTTTGGCAGAATCCCGGTTACGGAGAATTCCGTGAGGGGTTCCACGTCTCCTTCGATTATCCCTTTCCAGCCGTTTCTTATCCCGATAACCGAATAGCCATAAATTCCTGCAGTTTTTACCACTGCACGGATAACTGCATTCAGTCCGGGGCAGTCTCCGCCCCCGGTCAGAATGCCCAGATTTTTCACCTGTTTTTTTTCAGGCTCCATTATATATCCTTACCGCATCTTCCACCGGAACGTTTTCGACAGTGATTGCGTAAATGGCATTGCACATACGTACCGCTTCAACCAGGGGTTTCTGGTGGATATTCCTGCCTGTTGCATTGCCGCTGCATCCCCCGACATGTATCTGTTCCCATAACTGGGTGAGGAACACGGCACCGTCAACGCTCGATCCTCCTGCACATACCACTTTTGTCCTGCCTGCTGCAAGGGTTGCTTCCCGAATCAGTTCTGCGGATGATGCTCCCTCTCTTTTGGGCGGGTTTACCTTGACAAAGTCCGATCCCAGGCATGCGGCGACTCCAGCTGCTCCTGCGATAAGATGGGGATCTTTCTCGTTTGGTACTGACTTTCCCCGCGGATAAATCCAGAGAACCGTGATAAGTCCGTTCTGGTGGGCAGAGTAGATTACCTGCGAGGCGGCATGGAGCATCTCGGATTCGTATTCTGATCCAAGGTAGATGGTATACCCGATACCGAGGATATTTAATTTACTGCTCTTTTTAAATGCCACGATCTGGTCTACGGTATGCAAAAGGTTTGAAAATGGTTCATGCTGCGACGTGGGGGTCAGATGTGTCTTTGAATTTAATTTTACCAGGTAGGGAATCTTCGGATAATCAGCACCATAGTGGGAGATTAATCCAAGTTGCGTGGCAAAACAGCCAATTTTTGCTTTTGAGGCAATTTTAAAGAGATGTTCGGGATTATGATCGTCTTCATGAATTCCTTCCCCGAAAAAATCGTCATTCAGGTGTTCAATCTTTTGATCTCCGGCAAAAAGCATCAACCGGCCTGAATCATGGGTTATTGTTTTATAATTCTTATTATACGTGTCCTGTGCATCTTTTGGTACATCAAGAGGTGGTACGGTTTTGCTCATGCCATCTCTCTCACTTTTTGGACAGATAAACATTACTTTACCATCAGTAATGCATCATCTACATGAGCGTTTGCGCAAAAGAGAATTTGGTGGTTTACCTGACCTGGATGACCTTTTCCTCATTATTCCGAAGGCGGGTCCGTATCCATGTCACTGCATCCAGTTTGTTTTTAAATGCTGCGATGTTTACCTGTTCTCCGTCCTTCAGTTGAGCTCTCAGAATAGCCTTTTCAACGACTACCTGGCCTTTCCGGTCTTTGGTCACTTCAACGACCATAAATTTCTGAATATAGTCCAGGTTCAGCATCTGGGTCCCGACATCTAGCCATTTGGGCATATCTGATACCGATTATTGTAAGATCAGGATGCGCTATTCATCCACCCTATCTGAATATCCTTCATCTTATAATTCGATCTCGTGCCCGGTTAATAAAATTCATACCTTCACGGCGTATTTCCTCACAGGTATTCATGATATCTCCGGTTATCTGATCGAGTTTTCTGCCGATATGCTGGTGTCCTTCCTGAGAAGTTATCAGTTCATTTCCAATGGAAAGAAGTTCATCTATTCCTTTGCC
>JAJRBL010000242.1 GCA_028679485.1 Methanospirillum sp.
ATATATTACTGGGATCATGAGGTATTCTTTCTCAAACAGGATGAGCACGACTCCCCGTTCATTTATACGTGAAATACTCAAGGTGACGGAACATCCGGATATCATTTCATTTGCAGGAGGACTTCCGAATCCTTCACTGTTCCGTGTCAGTGAACTTGCAAGGATATCGGAAGAAGTAATCCGGAATGAAGGAAGTGCATCCCTGCAATATGCCACTACAGAAGGGTATCTCCCTCTCCGCCAGTGGATCGCCGATCGGTATAAGAAACGGTACGGCTTTTCAGTATCTCCTGACGAGATATTAATCACGCATGGCTCTCAGCAATGCCTTGATCTCGTGGGAAAAATATTCATAGACAAGAATACTCCGGTCGGTATTGAACAGCCCGGGTACCTCGGTGCTATCCAGGCTTTCTCTCTCTATGAACCGGAATTCTGCCCGGTAAACCTTGAAAATGATGGTCCTGATATGGCAGAAGCCGAACGGGTATTAAAAGAAAAAAACTGCCGTATCTTTTATGGAGTGCCGAACTCCCAGAACCCGTCCGGTGTAACCTGGTCCCTTGAGAAGAGAGAGGCATTCGCGGAACTGATACGGAAAAGTGGCGCCGTCTTTATTGAGGATGATGCGTATGGCGAGATACGTTTTTTCGGGGACGTACAAAGACCGGTAAAGTCATGGATTCCCGACCAGGTGGTGATAAATGGATCGTTCTCCAAGATTATTGCTCCCGGGATGCGGATAGGCTGGATTTGTGCTCCAACGGAGATAATGGCCCAACTGGTTACCGCGAAGCAGGCGGCAGATCTTCACTCCAGTATCCTGGCCCAGAAAATTATCTCCAGGTACCTCCAGGAATTCCCTATTGATGATTATATCCGCAAAATTACCGATACCTATAAAGAAAGGTGCGAGTATATGACCCGGCTGATATCGGATACCTTCCCTGAATCGATGAAGTATACGGTTCCCGACGGGGGCATGTTTCTCTGGGTAACCCTGCCGGAGGGTTGTTCCTCGATGGAGGTCTTCAACCGTGCTCTGGAAAAGAAGGTAGCAATCCTGCCTGGTGTCCCCTTTTACACGGGAACGGGTGGGCTCAGTACCATGCGTCTTAACTTTACCAACTCCACTCCCGTGCAGATTGAAGAAGGGATAACCCGGCTTGCTGGAGTATTACGGGAAGTTATCCATCCCTGATCTCATTCTTCCAGGGAGAATCTCCATCCACAGAAAAAGGTTTCAGACCTGGGATCCGGCGGACATGATAAACAGGTGGTGGTAATCCTGTGATCAATCCGGGAGGCGAACGAGGTATAATCTATCTCCCCGATCACTTTGCAGGGGAAGAGCGGGAGGCCTTTTCGTTCACGTGCAGTCTGGGTGCGACAACTGGTCATATACCACTCAAGGGTGGATTCATCCGGTCTTTTCATCACGTAGGTATTAAGGAGGGAAAACAGCCGGTGACGAAGGGCGATCTCAAGAGAATCAAGCCCCCCGTTCTCCGCGAGTTTCAGGCGGGATATTATTCTTTCGGCTTCAATCAGGGAGAATTTTTTCCATACCGCAGCATCGCATTCAATGGCAGTCTCAAGTCCGTATCGTTCTTCGATTGCCAGAAACCAGAGCCCGTCGATGGCCAGCCAGTTCTTTGCCGCATCTATCAACTCCCTTTGTAAGGGATCTCTGCATTCTTCGGTCATACGATCAGTTTTCTCCCAAATAATCTGATTGCCAGAAGGGTAACGATTATGATTCCCCCACAAATCCACCCTATACTCAGTGCCCACACCGGATCCGCAACTCCGATAAGAAGGGCGCGCATCAGCCCCACGACGTGGGTAAGCGGCAGAAAGGCGAGTGCAAATATCTGGAGCGGTTCCGGAAGGAGACTTAATGGGAAGAAAGTTCCGGAAAAGAGGAACATCGGGGCGATATACAGGGTTGCAGGATAGGATATCGTGTCGATTGACGGGGATATTGCTGAGAAACATGCTGCAATGCCAGCGAATAATAATCCTGCCATGAATGAGAGCGGAATTGCGATAATACATCCTGCCGGATCCACCAGTCCGAGAGCAAGGAGAATGATGATTATCGACAGGGCTGATATCAGTCCCCGTGTCGCCCCCCAGATTATCTCGCCGAAGATAACCTCCCTGAGTGTTATCGGGGTGGCAAGAATTGCATCGAAGGTTCTCTGATAATACATCCTGACATAGGTTCCGTATGCACATTCGAAGAATGATGCATTCATCACCGAGGCCCCGAGAATGGCCGGGGCGATGAACCTGATATAGGGAAGTCCCTCGATCTCCGATACGTAACTTCCGATTCCAAATCCAATTGCACCAAGATACAACAATGGTTCAATAAACGGAGGGACGAG
The DNA here is from genome assembly GCA_028679485.1 of Methanospirillum sp. Classification (GTDB taxonomy): domain Archaea; phylum Halobacteriota; class Methanomicrobia; order Methanomicrobiales; family Methanospirillaceae; genus Methanospirillum. The sequence goes on from JAJRBL010000242.1 coordinate 2,394, forward strand.
GTTAACCTTGAGGTTCTTTTTGAAAACCAGGGCATTCCTGTACCAGACCCTGAAGGCACCGGTAAAGAACAGTCTCCCCTGGTTCAGGACACGGGCGTTCATTCCCGAAGTCTCCTCCCGGTCAGAAGCAGAAAGAGGTCTTCAAGGGAAGCAGGACGGGTGATCACCCGGATCCCCGAGAAATGGCTGTACAACAAATCTGCAATCTCCCTGGGCTTTTCAGTCCTGATCTGGATCGTCTCGCCCCCGGTCTCATACGTGATATGCCGGCTCTCCAGAAATCCGCTCACATCAGGGTTTATATCGGTCTCTACGATATCCATACCGATATACCGGTTTACCAGCTCAGAGGGTGATCCTTCAACGAGGATCTTCCCCTGATCCATGATGACCAGGCGATCGCAGAGGCGGGCAGCTTCATCAAGGTAATGGGTGGTAAGAACGATAGTGTGCCCTTCTGCCCGTAATTTCAGTAATCGCTCCCAGATGTGATGCCGCGCCTGGGGGTCTAGTCCGATGGTGGGTTCGTCGAGGATCAGGAGTTCAGGCCGGTTTATGAGTGCCCGTGCCAAAAGAAGTCTCCGTTTCATCCCCCCTGATAATTTATCGATGATGGTATCCTTTTTTGAAGTGAGTTCAAAAAAATCAAGGAGTTCCATTGCCCTTCTTCCGGCCTCGGGAGACGGGATGGAGTAATAACTGGCGTATATGCGGAGGTTGTCATACACCGTGAGGTCAGGGTCGAGGTTTGTCTCCTGGGGCACCACTCCGATACGACTCCTGATCTTTCTCCCATCGGTATCGGGATCAAGACCGAAGATCCGGAGCCGTCCCCCGGATCGCGGGGAGTTGCACTGTGCCATCCTCATGGTGGTGGTCTTTCCTGCGCCGTTCGGACCTAAAAATCCGAATAACTCTCCTTTTGAGACTGAAAAACTGATATTATCTACTGC
>JAJRBL010000021.1 GCA_028679485.1 Methanospirillum sp.
CGGTCGGCTGAAGGCCGTGGTGCCGATGATGAAGATCACCAGGTCGAATCCTATGAGAACCGAGAGGTTCAGGCTCATGGGGAAGAGCTGCACCCAGGTATCTCCCATCATCACGGTTCTGAGTGCATCGACGCCGTAGGTGAGCGGGTTGAGATAACTTGCCCACTGGAGCCATAATGGCACATTGGCGAGGGGGAAGAGTGCTCCGCTCAGGAAGAACATGGGCAGGTTTATAAACGTCTGGATAAGGCCGAATCCTTCAAAACTCTTCATCAGGCTGGCGAAGGTGAGCCCGATGCATACGAGGCCGAAGGTCACGAGGAGCATGATAGGCAGCGCTTCAATCACCATGGGGAGATCTACCCGGATGCCGATCAGGTACGCGAACGGGAAGATGATGATCCCCTGGATCATGACGTCTGTGCTGACGCCCAGCATCTTCCCGAGGAAGACCGAGGGCCGTGAGATCGGGGAGACAAGGATCTCTTTCAGGAACCCAAACTCCCTGTCCCAGATGACTGAAACACCCATGAACATCGAGGTGAAGAGCATCGCCTGGGTAACCAGGCCGGGGAAGATGAACTCCTGGTAATTGATCCCCGGCATCCCGGCAGAGAACCGCATGCCGGTCCCGAAGATGAAGAGCCACAGGAGTGGCTGGCAGAAGGCGTTAACCAGCCGGGATTTTTCGCGGAGGAACTTCTTGACTTCACGCAGCCAGAGCGTATAGATCCCCCGCAGTTCGCTCATCGCGTCCTCCTTCGTTTCATCATGGCCATCCGTCCTGATTTTTCCCTGACCTCGCCGTCAGAGAGGTCTTTCCCGGTGTAGTGGATGAAGACATCGTTCATGTCAGGATGGCTGACGGTTACCTGGTCGATACGGATGCCTGCTCTCACTGCCGACTCAATGATCCGGGGAAGAACGAGGTGTGCCTGGTTCACCCCTACCAGTACTTCCCGGTCACGGACGCGAATCTGTCCGGATACCTTCTCCCGTTCGAGGTGTTCACGGAGGATATCCGGTTCATCGCATCCGAGGATCAGGGTTTCTCCGCCGATACCTTCCTTGAGGGCAGATGGCTTGTCAAGGATGACGATCCTGCCGTGATCGATGATGGCAATCCGGTCGCAGAGCCGGTCGGCCTCTTCCATGTAGTGGGTGGTGAGGATGATGGTCATCTCCTCGCGTTTCCGGAGTGTCCGGATGTACTCCCAGATATGTTCCCTGCTCCGGGGATCGAGCCCGATCGTTGGTTCATCCAGGAAGAGGACCTTCGGGTAATGGAGGAGACCGCGTGCTATCTCCAGTCTCCTTCGCATTCCGCCTGAATAGGTGTTCACGAAGTCGTCAGCCTTGTCAAACAGGCCGACCAGGGTAAGAACACTCCTTATCCGTTCTTTCTGCTCCGGTACAGGAACACCATAGAGATCGGCATGCATCTGCAGGTTCTCCCGTGCAGTCATGTCGGTATCGACACTCGGGTCCTGGAAGACGATCCCGATAGATCCCCGGACCCGTGCTGGTTCACGGGTAATGTCATACCCACTTATTCGTGCAGATCCTGAGGTAGGCCTCAGGATCGTGCAGAGCATGGAGAGAAGCGTCGTCTTTCCAGCCCCGTTAGGGCCGAGCAGTCCGAAGACTTCGCCTTTGTGAATGGAGAGCGAGATATTGTCCACAGCCGTGGTTGATCCGAATTTTTTCGTCAGGTTGATGGTTTCGATGATAATGTCTGTCATGCCTGGACCAGATGACACCTGTATCTATGCATACTGATTTACCCGGGTAAAAATAAGAGTGATAGGTTTGTCACGGATCTCCGGGTTGTAATAATTGATGAAGCAGAAGATGGAGTGAAGGGGTTGAAAACCGTGTTATCCTTCTGTTGGATTATATCTGGATGAAGTGGCTCCATGATACAGGATTCAAGTTATAATGGAGAACTCAAAACCCCGTATCCTGCCCTTATTCAGAATTATCGCGAGAGATTCTCTTTAAAACCAGATCTCTGATGTGTGTGGACAGTTCAATCGCCTCCTCAGCATCTTCGTAAGTGAGCATATCTGAATCCGGGTACCTTGATTCAATTGCATACGGAGTGAGAATGAGGGAATCTTCAATGATCTCCATGATCTGTGGATCCCATCCGGCAATCATCATGACAAGATCTCCAAGATTATGTGTTCGAGGAGCCTCTCAATCATGGTGAATAATCATGGCTTTAAGACATTTTTCTGCAGACTGTTGGGCATGAAAACAGATGATATCAGGGAATATTTCTTCTGCATGTATGGCATATTCAGCGGTAAGAAGGTCTCGTCTTGATTTTTCCAACCAACTCCCGATAAGATCATGCTGAGTTTTTGTCATACAGAATTATTCCTGATTGTATGGCTGACGTGATAAAAGCTGAAGAGACTCCGGACCATGACGCGATCTCTTCTGGTGTGTACACGATGATATCTTTTGAGATAGGGATGTCCATAAGGACACGGTACAAGGGTATCGAACGTTTATGCCTGGGAAGTTCTGAGTTCATTACTACAAGAATATCAATATCGCTCTCCCTGGTGGGATTTCCCTTTGCATGTGAACCAAAGAGGATTATCTTGTCGGGATTGACAGCAGTTACAATCCGGGTTATTATATCGTTCATCAGGGTTCCGGGTATTCTTTGTAATAGGTTTCCGGAGATTGTAGATGATTCTGTCATTTAACGTAAATGTAAGGTGGTAATGTATTAATTTTTCTCTGAATGATTCTGATATGATGTAAAGAGGTGCTAGAGGGATAGAATACCGATGGTCGGTGAAGCAGAATGGCAAACAACGAAAAAATAATCGATATCACTTGATTTCATTCCCCTCACTCCTGATGAATCTGAACCGGAAGAGTCAATTCGCATCTATTTTATCAGAAAGAGGACAAGCATGCCCATTCCTCCCATTCCTGCATGAGGGGTCCGGGTTTTTTAATATAGATCGGTGCTCTTTATCAGTTATTGCAGTCCTTTGGGCGGCAATCTTTCGATGACGCATTGATCGTCCCATACCTCTCGTCTGTAGTTTATCCGACAGCAATCACCGGCCCCTCCAGGGCTTCTCTCACGATGGCTGAGGTTCGTGATAATCGTTAGAACTCCTCGGGGGTATAGCAGATGTAATCCGCATGAACCGGAAACGGAACATTGCGTAATACCTCCGTCATTCGTAATATAAAGGGGATTTGAGAGAATGTTTCTGAAACGAGTATGACATCTATGTCTGATCCTTCATGAGACGTATTGCTGGCATGGGATCCGAAAATAAGTATCTTCTCCGGGTTATACCGTTTTTTAATCAAGGGTACTGCTTCATCTTCAAACCGGGCCAGGACAGGATTAGTCGTTGTCAATTCAGACATCTTCCTCTTTTTGTGGAAAAAATTCAGGTTAATGAATATGATGATGCCCTGCCGGTGAAGAAGATGTTCCCCGGCGTGAGGTTCATATCCATGTATGAATTCTCGGTCGGCACCAGGTTGTAAATATCCAGTTGTTTTCTCCAGTCAACGGTGACCAGTGCTCCGTCCCAGACCAGGCTTACGTATGCCGACTTGTTCGGTTTTGCCGTCAGGTTGATATCAGAGTGATAGTTGACAAAATCTGCAATATGTATCGCGGTACAGTTGCCTTTCGTGAGTTCGGTGCTGTTTACCACGAGGGATACATTTGCCAGGCTGGAATGGGAAAGAATCCCTGCCATGAATATTTTTGCCGATGACAGGTTGGAGAGGAGGTTCATCCGTACCGTGTCGTTCTCCTGGAATGTGTAGGTCGTATTATCAATCGTGGCTGATGATCCGGATCCCTGCACGATCCAACGCTGTGATCCTGAGGGAATGAACCCGTTCCTGGAGCTCAAGAGGGTAACATCATGCCATTGCCCGCTCACGTTCACCCATTTGCTGACCGATGAGGTCGAACTAGTGATGTTCTTCACCTGCAGTGTTACGGAGTAGTTCTTCGTCCCGTTGAAGAAGTATACCGGGTTTTGGAGGGATGAGGTGTTCCCGTCACCAAATGTCCATTTCCACCAGTTCGGCCCGCCGGTGGTAAGATCGGTGAATGCCACCTCGAGCCTGCTCGGCCCGGTCCAGGGATCTGCAGAGAAGTTAGCCACCAGCGGATAGGTACTCTTGACGGTCACGTATACCGGGGTTGAATTGACGGTTTTTCCTTTACCTGGGAGTGGTGAAGCACGTACCATGAGGGAGAGGTTCTTACCGGCATAGGGTTCTGCATCCCAGGTGGCCGTGAAGTTGTTGGTTATGCTGTTCCAGGTCATGGGAAGGGAAGTTTTTCCGCCGATGATAAGACTGACATTGCCGGTATCCCGGTTTTTCCCTCCAACCGTTGCGTTTACCGTGACATTCCCTGATACGGTTGCCTTGTTTGCCGGTTGTTTGATCACCGGGCTTACCGGCTCCCACCCGATGGTTGCGTTTCGTACCGCATTCACGTACCGGGGAACGTACGAGGATGAACCCCGGTCTACCTGGGTCACGAGCGTGACATTCTGGCCTTCATACCTGGTGTTGTTCCAGTACCCGGTATAATACCCGTAGGATGGCTGCCAGGTCAGGGTCATTGCCACGTCAGTCGGGCTGATGAGTTTCCCGGTCATTGCTGATCCTGAGGTTCCGGTGAAGTGGCATTCCAGGTAATCTGCCTTGGAATACGCCCTTTCCTCCCCTTCGTAGGGGACATAAATGGAAGACCAGGGGGTATCGTTCCTGACGAAGTAGAGCATCAGTTTGTTCGCGGTATAATTGGTATTGTCCGGGACATTGAACCAGAATCCATCTGTCCTTGTCCCGTCGTATATCCAGTACTTCAACCAGTAGGTTGCAGTGATCGGGGCATATCCGTATTGGTTAACGATGATCAGGTACCTCATGTAGAAACTCGGGGTGATATTAAAGGATGAATCTGCCCAGACTTCATGGGGGGGAACCTGGTAATAGACATAGGAAATTTTTCCTGAGTTATATGTTTGTTTATCCGCCGGATTCCATAACCTGGTCGGCGAGTCGTTGTACGACGTCGTGTACTCCCAGTATTCATTGTTGTTCACCCCACGGTCAGTCCAGGTCAATCCGCCGTCTGTCTCCCCGTACTTGAACCGGTCCGGGAACTGCATCGAGGAGATATGCCAGTCTATGTTCCCGAAGTTTATATCCGTGTATATCCTGCTCTCCTGTATCGGGAGATAGCCGGAGACGGTCTCATTCTCTGACTGGTATGAATAGGTGACTTTCCAGGTCGGACTTGTGGGGGGATATTCCCTCACCCGGTATACCCCGTATGCTGCACTGAAGGAGAAGTTGTATGCCCCGTAGATTAGCGAGGTATTCTGCGTCTGGATTGCGTTCCAGGTATTCCCGTCCCTTCGTTCCAGGTCAACCCTCCATCCAGAAAGGTTGACCTCTCCGGTATCCTGCCATCCGTTCAGGTTGGCATCTCTCCACAGGTGACCGGAGATCTGTGCCGGGCTCGTAACCGTCACGACCTTTACCAGGGTAAAAGCCTGCCCGCAACTGTTCTCGATCATGAGGGTTGCGTAGTAGGTTCCGATATTGGTATAGGTATGACTGGTATTTCTCAACGATGCGTTCGTGGTATAATACGAGCTGCCATCCCCGAATGTCCATCGCCATGAGCTGATATTGATCAGCGGGGTCGAATAATCCGTGAAGTTCACCAGGAGTGGAACCAGTCCGCTCGACGGGGTGGCATTTGCGGCAGCAGTGAGGTTATCACAGTTCGGGTTAACCAGTCTTGATACCCTGCTTGAATTGCCGCATTCATTCGTGACGGTGAGGTTTACCGTGAAATTTCGTGGCAGTCCGCCGTAATAATGGAGCGGGTTTATCTCGGTTGAGTTGGTTCCGTCACCAAACTGCCACAGCCAGGACATGATATCGAACGGATCACTCTCGGAGGTATCGGTAAACTGGACCGTGAAATCCTTGTAATCGGTGACACTGTATGCAAAGGATGCAACCGGAGGCGGACAGAGAACCGTTATCACCCTGGAAGCAGTGCCATTACCGCAGAAATTATTCGCAGTCAGGTTCACGGTATAGGTTCCCGGTGAATAGTAGGTATGTGAAGGATTCTTCAGGTTAGATGAGTTCCCATCCCCGAATGTCCATGTCCACCCGGTGATGGGAGCGGTCGAGGTGGAGGTATCGTTGAATGCAACGGAGAGCGGTGCATACCCGGTGATCGGCGAGGCGTTGAACGACGCATTCACGACCGGGCAGGTGACCGTGATGTTCTCGCTGGTATTGCCGGTGTTTCCGCAGGCATTCGTTGCCGTCAGGTTGACCCGGTATTCGCCTGGCAACGAGTAATAATTCGAAGGATGCTGCTCATACGAGATGTTTCCATCGCCGAATGACCATGACCAGTTGGTGATCGTGCTTCCGGGAGAGGATGATTTATCAGCGAATGAGACGTTCAGGGGTGCAGGTCCTGATCGTGGGGTGGGGCTGAATGCGGCGGTCACTATCGGGCAGGTTACGGTGATGACATGGCTGACATTTTCAGACATACCGCAGTCGTTTGTTGCGGTGAGGTTGATGGTGTAGGTCCCCGGGATATAATAAATATGAGAGAGGTTCTGGGCAAAAGATTCGTTTCCATCACCGAGTGTCCAGTTCCACCCGGTAATGTTGCTGCCTGGCGATGTCGATTCGTCAGTAAAGGTAACATTGAGCGGTCCGTAGCCGCTCGTCGGATCGGCAGAGAACTCCGCATTCACATCTGAACAGGTGACGGTGATGGTTTTTACGACTGTACCGGTATTTCCGCAACTGTTCGTGACGGTAAGATTTACCTGGTACGTGCCCCGGGTATAATACGTATGGCTGACCATCGCCTCGGTAGAGGTGTTGCCATCCCCGAACTCCCATAACCTGCTCTTAACCTGGTCTCCCATGCAAAATTCCGTGGTATCGATGAAGGTAACCGTCAGGGGGGCAACTCCTTCCGTCGACGGGGTTGCCGTGAAGTTTGCTGCTATCTCCGGGCAGGTGACGACAACCTGCTTTGTCATGGTATCTTCAGATCCGCACCAGTTCTCCACGGTCAGCGTGACCGTGTAGTTCCCGTTGCAGTTGGTGGACTGGTTGAAATAATAGGTATGATCCGGTGGATTCCGGGTCGTGTCGTTGTCGCTGACGTATTCTGCACTCCCGTCCCCGAAGTCCCAGATCCATCCCGAAAGGTTTGTACCGATCGAGTAGTCGTTGAATCCTACGGAAAGAGGCGATTTTCCGTCCGGTGGTGTCGCCGTGAAGTTTGCTGATACTGCCGGGCAGTATACCTGGATATCCTTTGCCTTGGAACCGGTGTTACCGCAGTCATTGCAGACCTTTTCCGTTATCCGGTATGTTCCGACATGGTGGAAGATAGTAGGATCGGTTACCGACGTGTTGAGGGGAGTAATGTTTCCGTAATCCGTCTGGATACTCGTATGCCGGTAGGTATAGTCGTAATACGTGATCGGCCGGCCGCTTGACGAGGCATCCTGGAACACGAACGGGGTCTCCAGTGCATATCCTGACGTGGGGTTACAGGTGAAGTCACAATTGACATTCGGGCAGAGAACCGTGACATTATCTGATACCGTCAATGGGTTTCCACAATAATCCTTCACGGTCAGCGTAACCGGGTAGGTCTTCACGTCGTAGAACGTGTTGGTTGCAGGATTACTGCTGGATGTATTGTTCACTCCACCATGATTCGGATCGGGATCCCCGAAGTCCCATAATCTTCCTTTGCTTTCATCGGTGCAGACAGAATTGTCATAAAAGGTAACTGTTAACGGTGCATATCCCCGTGGCGGATTTGGATAGGTACTCATCACCGCCCTTGGGCTGGTGACGGTGATATAATTCGTCCGGGTTGCTGTTGCCTCGGTAAGGTTGCTCTTTACGGTCAGGGTTACGGTGTAAACGCCCGGTTCTGAATACTGGTGTGAAGGATTTGGATCTGTACTGGTAGAGGTATCCCCGAAATCCCAGAGCCAGCTGGTGATATCCTGCACGTTTGAGGTATCGTAAAACTGCACGTCCGTGCAGAGACAGACCGTGGTGGGAACGCCATAGAAATTGGCTTTTCCATACCCTGTTCCATCCATCCCGTACTTGCTCCAGAGAAGGTACTCGCTTCCATCCGTTTTTTTGTAGATAAATTCCAGTCCGGTTACCGGGTTCCCGTCATCATACGGCATCGTGAGGGAATCCCCGACAGAATAATAGTCGCCATAATCAGACGAGGTATTAGATTTGACCAGGGTGAAATTGTCTGACCCATAGGTATTCGGCATGCCGTCTTCACTGATGTTATATCTGGTCCATCCCGACAGATTCTGAACCCGGAGATAATATTCAGTATGATTTGTAGGATCTGCCTTGTTATTGAATACCTGGAAACGATCTCCCCGTTTGTGCAAAATGATGAGTTCTGAGGGATCTGACAGAGAATTGTTTTTTATCTCGAAATCCACTGCAGGCAGCTCGTTTGGAGGAGGTTGTGAAACAATGATAACCAGAATGATCCCAGACGCTGCCGCAAGCAGAGCGACAAG
>JAJRBL010000243.1 GCA_028679485.1 Methanospirillum sp.
CGGTCACTGCGGCAGGCGATGTAGTTGTCCTCGGTGCATATCGGCACGGTCGGAACCTGTTCTGCCAGTATCTCCTGCATCTGGTAGCCCACCTGTTTCCGCTCCTCCCGGTCGATGGTATTTCTTACTTTTCCGGTGAGGGAGTTGAACTCGGAGTTGTTGAAACTGTAATAATTCTTCTGCTGAAGCGGAGTAATGGCAAAGTTGACGAGATCGTCCGGGTCATCGTGAAGGATGGACGGCATCCCGTCGATGAATACATTCCCTGTGTACACGGCCTTTCTGTACTGGGTCTCCTCGTCGTAATTAGTAGTTTTTGCCTGTATCCCCAGGGTAGCCCAGTCATTCCGGAGTGCGGTCACGATCTTCTCGACGGTTGCGGCTTCACCCTTCCCGCCAACCGGAAGTATGAGTTCCACGGGGTTTCCGTCAGGGCCGCGGAGAACGCCCTTCTCATCCTGGATGAAGCCTGCCTGCCTGAGTTCTTCACGTGCCTGAGAGAGGTTGTACTCGTACATACCGGTTTTATCCGGGTTGATATAATCACCTGCAACCTCCCGCATGAGGTAGGTGGTATTCGAGGGATGGGCGCCTCCCAGGACTTTGCATATAGTATCCCGGTCCACGGTGTGGCTCAGGGCATGCCTGAACGATGAGAGGTTGGTCGGGTACTGCACCGTGTTGAACCCGAGTTCGTAACCGGTCGTGGCCGGGATCGTGAGTACCTGAATGTTCGGCTCTTTCCTGAGACTCTCTGCTATTGCCGGGGTGATCCCATCGACGACATCAATCTCCCCGTTTTTGAGGGCAAGGATCTGGCTGTCCTTGTTCGTGATCAACTTGAGGATAACTCCGCTTACCGCCGGTGCAACACCGCGATATCCATCATTCCTGGCCAGCCTGACGTATCCCGGTTCGCTCTTGTCAAACCTGAAGGATCCTGTCCCGATACACTCGGTATCCTTCCAGGTCTTTGGATCCTCTATCTTTTCGTAGATATGCTTCGGGTACACCCCGATACCCGGTGACTGGGCAAGCCGGTCAGGCCAGACCGAGTAGGCATTCTTGAGCTTGAACACCACGGTATAGTCATCGGGACAGGTGACCGATTCGACGTCTGAAAGGACGAATCCCATCGTCAGGTTGTTCTCTTTCAGGAAGTCGTTGGTGAACTTGACATCTGCACTCGTGAGGGGAACTCCGTCATGCCAGGTTGCGTTATGGACGAGGTGAAATGTCCAGGTCTTCGCATCGTCTGACACGTTCCAGCTCTCGGCGAGTTCGGGCTGGTAGGTTCCTGACCTGTCCTTTGTAACCAGTCCTTCGTAGATTATTCCGCCTCCGGGAACCCCGTTCTTCTTGGTCATGATATTGGACGAGACCAGCTCAGAAGGGAGGTCCAGGGGGATGACGACATCGGAGGAGTACTGGGTCGCATTCTGATCACTGCTTTCGGAAGCCGTCTGCGATGCAGTTTTTTCGTTTACACATCCGGAGAGAAGGCATAAGGAGAGGACAACGGCAACCAGAAGGAGCAGATGTCCCTTGCCGTAGTTTAGGTATAATAATTTACTTAGGGTCATTGTTCGTGCTCTTAATGGTACCTAAGTAACTGGGTGCAGTTATTTAACAATTATGATTTACTTCTCCGGTCATGTCCCATGGTTTGAATAAAGATCTTCAGGCAGGGATACCCGGGGGAGAGAGAGTTATCAGGTCCCCGGATCCGGATGATTCGCAATGCAGGAGAGCACCAGCTCCGGAATCTTTTGACCAGATAAAGCGAATCTGAATCTCCTGGCGGTATTCTCTTCCGGTTCGCCTTTCGATATCATGAAAAACAGGAACAGCGTATAGAGCATAAATATTTAACAAATCCATTATGGTAATTATTTATTAAATGAAGTTCCATGTTCTCCATATTATTCACTCTTCACCACTTAAGTTAAGAAATAACGGTATGGTCGTCCTCGGCCTGAAGAGAGACATGGTCCGGTTGTTTCCTCATGATCCCTGCTGGGAGATAGAATTCACGCTCATTAAAGAAGAACTCCTCGGTATCATGGGGCAGGATATACTGGATGTTCATCATATCGGCAGCACGGCTATCAGAACGATCCCGGCTAAACCGATCCTTGATATCGCGGTTGTCATCGGGGATTTCGAAGTGCTGGATTCGTATCTTTGCCCCCTGAAGGAGAGAGGGTATTACCACCGCCAGGACCACGACAAACCTGATCGAAGATTATTTATCAGGGGAACCGGTGACAGCCGTACTCATCATCTGCATTTTTTCCGTTTTGACTCTCCATCCCTTGCTGATCATCTCTTCTTCAGGGATTATCTCAGGTCCCATCCTGAGTCGGCATCCGAGTACGCCAGGTTAAAACAGGATCTTGCCGAGAAGTTTCCGTCTGACCGGGAGAGGTATACAACCGGGAAGGAGTCATTTATCAGGAAGATTCTTGCGCAGAATCTCCGATGATCCGAAGGAATCCGGGAGCAGGTCCCGGATCGTGGCCACCTTCGTTTCCGTTCCATTCGAGATGATAACCCTGGTGTCAAGACCGAATTCGGAGATAACCTGCCGGTCTGTGCCACCCGGATACGTGAAGTCTCCTCCTGAACTCGTGATTGCTATCGCTGTAAATTTTTTTTCTCCCTCGGAGACGGCTTTATACACCGCAACCTCTGCGGCACTTACCGTCGAACCGTATGCAGCGTTCTCCACGTTCGCCCCGGTGAACACCGTACCCTGAGTGGTAAGAAGGGCAGCTCCCACCTTAAAGTGTGAATATGGGCAGTAAGAGTTATTCTGAGCCTCAATTGAGTACCTGATAAGATCTTCATCAGTAACCTGCCCGGGTGTAACCCCGGTCATCTGAACTGCCTGATCACCGGTGCAAAGAGGAACGACGGTCAGACAGAGTATGCCCAGGATAAGGTATGAACCGGGATGCATACCTGGTACCTGTAAGCAGACAGCAGATATACCTGTTGTTTGCCTTCCCCTTCTCCGGTCCGAATACCTGTATATCCTCAGCCAAGCGGGATCGGGAGTCACGGGGAATTCTGAGGGTCTGCTCAACTCTCTAAATCAGGAAACAGGTTTGATGGTATCCCGGCTCCGGACGTCAGGTTCTCCGGGTTTGATATCAACAAAGGAATGCTCCGGGTTCTGGGTGAGCAGAAGAGGATTGTGCTTGCCGGCGGGGAGTTCACCGGGATCAATTCCGGAAGAGTAAGCCGGTATTCGATCAGGCAGCGGGTTTTAGGCGCAGGTAATCCATGACGACGGCAGCTGGAACAGTGAATTCAATGATAACCATACATAATAGGTATCGATCCCCTTTCTTCCCGTGAGGTATCCCCGGACGAATGGTGATTCAGAACAGTTTTCGGGAGTTTACGATATCATAAGTCAGGTTTTCGTTTATTCGAAGGTGTATAAACCGGTACAACGGCACATGGATATTTTTAAGAAGGAAAAAAAGCAAATAGAGTCAGCCAAAGGCGTCGCGAGGATATTGTATGCCAACAAGTAAGAAACAGCTGGTGAAGCTCAATAAAGTAAAGAAGGCCAAAGTAGAGGAACTCTCGAAGCAGGCGAGTGCGGGTAGCGAATCCGCCAAGAAGAAACTCAAGAAGCTCGAGAAAAAGCTCAAATGAGCCGCTTAAACCTTCCAACTATCTTATCATTCTCCGTTATTTTGATTATCCCAAATCGTTCTGCTGTGGGTAATAACTTCTGGTTTGACCGGGATTATAAAGAAACACCCCTAATGGGAGGCCTGGATCTCGGGATCTCCAGCCTGATTGCATAATCCTTATATTATTACTGAGACCAGGTACTCTGACGATCATGGGATTAATTTGGGAGATGCACCAACAGGGGCAGGGAAGAAGACGTGATACCAGACAGATGATGGCAACTGCTTCGCTTGACCAGCGGGTGGATGAACTTGAAAAAGAGGTGGATGAACTGAGTAATCTGCTTGAAAAAGTCATCACCAAACTGGAAGCTACACTGGGAACAGATCTTGATGGAGATGGAAAAGTCCCGTTGAATA
>JAJRBL010000244.1 GCA_028679485.1 Methanospirillum sp.
GGCAGGATTGGTACTGATCCCGGTAGTTATCGTCCCGCTTGGAGTTCTTGTCATCTAGACCTGCAGAAAGATGGTGACACGGGTTATCGATGATGAACTGGAACAACGTATAAGAGGAGATGCTGCCCTCAGAACTCTTGAAATCATCTTCATCGCCGGTGTTATCATCATGTCTGTCCTCTTCTCATACACGATGAGTGTCTCTCTTGCTCCGCAAATATCCGGCCAGATAATAAAGAATGACGATGCAACCAGGTCCATGACCGTAACCATACACTATTCAAACCCCACGGAACTCATACACTCATCGAAACGGTCCTTTATCATTAAAAACATGGAATCCATGAATTACGATGAGGCTGAATCCTATGCATCGTTCTGGCTTGAGGGATTAAGAAATTATTATGATACCGACCTGACCGCAAAAATCCTTGGTATCATTCTCTTTCTTATTCTTATCGTGTTTGGAGTGTTTTATTTATATTATCATCATAAATACTAACCACTGCCACATGAAAAACCGGATAAAAGTGTTCCGGGCCGAACATGATATGACCCAGGAACAACTTGCCCAGCTTATCGGTATCACCCGGAATACGGTTATATCAATAGAAAAAGGAAAATATTACCCGTCTCTTCTCATCGGATACCGGATAGCCCGCCTGTTTAACGTAGGAATCGATGAGGTATTCATCTTCGAGGACGGGTTAGACGATTACAAGACTGGTGCATAGAGCACCGGTACACTCCCCCCACCCGGTGAAATATGACCGAACCAACCCTGAACGGATTGAATAAAAAAATGGTTTTTTCGGAGATAATGCAAACTTTTTTCTATTATGTTGATCCTGTTGAAACAAGCCTGGTTATCTCCTGGAAGAGAGCGATGAGTTCTGGTTCTGCCATGTTCCGGGGGTAGGATTGCGGTATTTCTATCTCTTTCAATACTTTTGCTGGCCGCCGGGTAAGGATGATAACCCGGTCTGACAGGTATACCGCTTCTTCCGGGTTATGGGTAACGATGAAGAAGGTTGTATCCAGTTTTTCCCTGATCCGGAGTACCTCGTCCTGGAGTTCACGCCTGGTAAAGGGATCAAGGGAGCTGAAAGGTTCATCCATGAGAAGGACTTCGGGTTCGACGGCAAGAGCACGGGCAACTGCTACCCGCTGTTTCATTCCCCCTGATAACTGATGGGGGAGCGAGGAGGCAAAATCTTCCATGTGGACTAAGGATAGAAGATCGGAGACTTTCCTTTTAATCTGCTCCCGGGAACGTGAGCGGATCTTCATCGTGAGTCCATAGGCGATATTGTCGGCGACAGAGAGCCAGGGAAAAAGACCGTGTTCCTGGAATACCATGGCGGTATGGATATTCCCGGTCTTTTCTCCGTTGCATCCGTGAACAACACCAGAATCAGCGGTGTCAAGTCCTGAAAGAATGCGAAGGATGGTTGATTTTCCGCATCCGGAGGGGCCCATCAGGCAGACAATCTCTCTTCTCCGTATCGTGCAGGTGATATCGGATAATGCCTGGCATACCGTATTTTCATCGATAAACCGCTTAGATATACCTTTTAAAACCAGAATATCAGTCATTCTTTCCCCTGCCAGCCAAACATCCTGGACTGGCCCAGCCTGAACAGGAAATCAGATGCAATGCCGATGATACCGATGACAATCATCCCGGCAACGATAACCTGGATCTGTCCCAGGTTATAGGCATACATGATAAGATATCCAAGCCCTGCACTGGTTCCGGGAAGCATCTCGGCAGCAACCAGGCACATCCATGCAACCCCGAAAGCCAGCCGGAGTCCGGTCCATATCGAGGGAAGAGCCCCGGGAATCACCACGGTCCTGAACTTTTCCCAGGTCGTTGCATCAAACGTTTCTGCAACTTCAAGCCATCGTTCCCGGAGTGTCCGTACACCTTCGATCGTGCTTATCAGGACCGGAAAAAATGCACCGATAAAGATGATGAAGATGAGGGATCCGAACCCGATCTTAAACCAGGCGATGGCGAGTGGCATCCAGGCGATCGGTGGTACAGGGCGGAGTATCTGGACAAGTGGATTGACATATTCGTTTACCGGTTCAGACCAACCGCAAATTAGCCCGAGGATTATTGCAAAAGCCCCTGCAAACATAAAGCCGAAAAGAACACGCTGAAGGCTGATGATGCTGTTTTCAAAGAGCGATGCTCCTCCAAAGAGTGATTCAGCCGGATGCAACAGGACCGGAAGAATAAGTTCCCACCCGGGAAGTATGTAACTGTTGTGAATGCTGAGGGAGAGCAGTTCCCAGGCAATGATGATGATTACGGGAAGTACGAGTCCCTTAGTCACGGTATGTAGTCGTGTCATGGTATATCCTGTATCAGATCATGGGGGGATAAGCCATACAGCGTTATCTGTATGTTTTCATACGCGAAAGCCTCCCTGATGATCTCTTCCTGAATAGAACTTTGCGGTACTGCAATGATAACAGGTTTATGCTCTTCTGACCGTTCCTTTATCCAGGATACAAAAGAGTCCCAGTCTGTACATGGTGCATCGTTCCTGACGATAAGGCCGGAACCTCCGGCACAGACTGACTGGATGCCGGATGCATTATTTCCCATGGATATCTGCATTTCTGCCGGAACACTCCCTATATACGCTGCATCCATGGCATTCTGTCCGAGACCGGTCATGATCCCGCCCCCAACCTGTCCTGGCAACAGGGTGACATGGGCAATCGTCCGGTTATCCACCACCAGGTCACACCTCCCCGGATGACCGGATACGGGTCCAGGAGGTTTCAGGCAGAAACCGTAGGTTGCATACATCGTATCAGGGTCCTTGATGGCCACATACAGGGGAGCCGGCTGGTCACTCGAGGGAAGATACCCGATGCGGACCGTCGGCACTTCTGCAGGAAATTCCGGCTCTGAACCATTAAGAAGTTCTTTTGCTCTCATTGCAACAGATTCGTCCAGGAATTCTGACGGATCCGTTCCGGACACTGCCTGTCCCTGCTCCATGCTGCTCATAGCGGTAATGCCTGGAAACGGTGCTGTATCGGTAAAGTTCAGGTTTTTAAACGAATGCTCCTCGACATCCTCTGGATCCAGGAAGACGCCTGCCGACCTGATCGGTTGCGACCCGAAGACCCAGGAAGCGGTAATATTTTGTGCATCATCCGGATCGGTATGGATCTGCTGGATCCCGGCCATGGTTACCGCCGAGAGATATGCTGCTATCTCCGGGTACTTCATGATAAAATCATTCCGCATCACCAGGATTGTACAGGCAGAATCAGTCCATTTGCCGACCGGCGGGATATCTGCTTCAGTGGCGATCTCAGAACCGATATTTCCCATCACTGCCGTGGATACGACAGGTTCCCAGACAAAAAAACTATCCACCTGGCTGGTATTGAGCAGTTGTGGCATGATTCCTGATGTTGCATACACCAGACGGACCTCCGCAGTACCAAGGGAACGGTCTGTTACTTCCCGGTACATGTATGCATCAGATATGATGAGTCCTACGATGAGCATGAGCCCGCATATCAGAACGATATGGACTTCTCTCATTATATCATAATCGTGCGGTTATTATTTATAGCCATACAGGATGGATCCGCCAAGTTCTGTTCTTTCTCTTCTATACGGGGAAGAATAATCTGCCAGTACGGATCAATCATATGATATGTTCTTCGGGAGCCAGCCGGGTTTTTTCCTGATAACATCCTCCCTGATCTATTTCATTACCGCCGGAATCTTCTGCTGGATCCTGGCATGGAGCTGGAATATCAGGAGAAACCCGGCACTCCTCCCATTCCGGGCTCTCTTAATTCTCTTCATCATCTGGTCGGTTGATTATGCCCTCTACTCCTTCACCCTTTCGATCGACCAGTGGATCCTGCTGGAACAGGCTGCTTATCCCAGTTATACGCTCATCCCGGTATTCCTCTTTATCGTGGCCTGGCAATATACCGGGCACCAGGAGATATTCAGGTTCAGGTGGGCACCACTGATATTTATAATCCCGGCCCTTACCATTTTTATTGCATGGATCCCGGATCTCCAAGGTCTCTTGATGTACGACTTTTATATCGATACTTCGGGCCTGATCCCGGTCCTGGAGTACCAATACGGGATATGGGCATATGTATACATTCTCAGTACCATCTTCTTTACCTTCGGATCGA
>JAJRBL010000245.1 GCA_028679485.1 Methanospirillum sp.
ATTCATCAGATACATTTCTCAGGAAAACAGACCCGGAATGCCGATATTTGGGCATTATTAATCGGGCATACCACGTCCAAATAATCAAAAAACTCAATATTTTTGCACCAAATATGCAACTAAATCGATTTCTGCCTAATATCCGACCAGACTGATCTTGACGAAATCATTTCTTCTGGTGCAGGGGTAATGTCCAATTCCCAGAACAAACCGAATCGATTATATACCAAAATCTCATCTTTCACCAAAATAATCAGAGGAGAATACCCAAATTCTTTATATCCCCCAGGTTGACCGTTATTTGATCGGGGCAGATCTGCAGATACCTGCTCGGAATTGGATATGATACATCAGATCGGAATCTGATTTGAAGATCCTGCTGCATATCTGAACCGGAACCACGTCGGAGTGTTATTTGGGAAAAACACTCCGTGCCTTCATGAACCCATCCATCCGGATACAATACGTATCATCCGGATGATGTTCCCTGGACGGAGTTTCGAGATGACGAACAAGATTACTGTCAATCTTATCACCTGCCGGACAATCCAGCAGGGGGTTGGAATGGAGGCAGGAAAGACATCGAAGAAGTACTTCGATGCAGCCTCTATCATCCATATGCATGAAGAAGATATGAAAAAACTGGGTATCATGGCTAATAGCAATGTCAGGGTCACCAGCAAAGATGGGACTGTTGTTGTAAAGGCAGTGCGGACCCGGGAAGATCTTGTCCCCGGCCTTGCACATATCCCGATGGGCCCGTGGGCAAATGCCATCGTATCAGCATATACCTACTCAACCGGGGAACCCTGCTTCAAGGGATTCCCGGTAGATATCGAACCTGCAGAAAAAGAGCGGATCCTGGGAGCTGTTGAGATCATTCAGACACTCTGCTATGGCCCTGAGAGAAAACCAGCAGTGGTGAGGGAGTAAATATGACAAAAGTAATAACCGATGTCGTGTGTCCATTCTGCGGGACACTCTGCGATGACCTGGCAATTACCGTTTCCGATGATGGAAAACAGATCATTGACTGCCAGAACGCCTGTGCAATCGGTGCAGAGAAGTTCCTTCATACCTCCCAGGGACATGGCCGTGTAACCCGACCAAGGAAACGCCAGCCTGACGGAACCTACAAGGAGATCACCTATGACGAGGCGATCGAATACACCGCACAGATGCTGGCAAAAGCCAAGAAGACCCTCTGGTACGGCTGGGCATCAACCAGCTGCGAGGCGATGGCAATCGGCCACAAGGTTGCGGAAAAAGCAGGAACCATGGTCGATAACTGTGCAACCGTATGTCATGGTTCCTCACTCCTTGCTATCCAGGATGTCGGTGTCCCAAGCTGTACCCTCGGAGAAGTCAAGAACCGTGCAGACCGTGTCGTTTTCTGGGGATGCAACCCGGCTCATGCACATCCGAGGCACATGTCCCGGTACTCTATCTTCCCCCGTGGATTCTTTACCACCAAAGGACACAAGGGAAGAAAGATCATCTGTGTAGACTGCCGGTATACCGATACTGCAAAATGTGCCGATGAGTTTATCCAGATTGATCAGTCCTATGATTATGAAGTTCTCGATGCATTCAGGACAGTAGCCCGTGGACAACCGATACCTGATGTCGTTGGTGGAGTCCCGAAAGAGAAGATCATCAAGGCGGTAGAAACCCTGAAGGAAGGGCGGTTTGGCGTTATCTTCTTCGGCATGGGTCTGACACACACCCTGGGAAGAAACCATAACATCGATATCGCCATTAACCTGACCCGTGACCTGAACGACTATACAAAATTCTGCATCGTTGCCATGAGAGGACACTGGAACGTTACCGGTTCAGGACAGGTACTTTCGTGGCAGTACGGGTTCCCCTATTGTGTCGATCTGACCCGCCGGACTCATGCACGATACCAGCCGGGCGATACTTCCTCGGTCGACCTGCTCCGCAGAAAGGAGGTTGATGCCTGTATCTGTATCGCATCAGATATCGGTGCACACTTCCCGATTGAAGCAACACGGCATATGGCACAGATCCCCTCGGTCTGTATCGACCCTCATATCAACCTGACCACCGAGATCTCGGATGTCCACATCCCGGTTGCCCTGGTCGGAGTCGAGGTCCCGGGTTGTGCCTACCGGATGGATAACGTCCCGATGGCATGCAGAAAGGTTGTTGACCCGCCGGAAGGGATGCTTACCGACGAAGAACTCCTCGAAAAGATCTATGTAAGACTCTGTGAGATCATGGGGGATGCATAAATGAGCGAAATACTGATCAAGAACGGTCATGTCTTCGATATTGTCAGCGGCATGAAAGGCGACAAGAAGGATATCGCCATCAAGGATGGCAAGATCGTCGACAAGGTTTCATCAAAGGCAAAGACCATTGATGCTTCCGGAAAGTCGGTCATGGCAGGGGCACTCGATATCCATGCCCACGTCGCAGGACCAAAGGTCAACCTCGGCCGCTGGTTCAGACCTGAAGACAAGTGGTTCAGAGGAGAGATGCGTGGCGGTATCGTCAAAGAAGCCAGGCGTATGGAACAGGGGTTCTCAATTCCGTCGGTCTTCAGAACCGGTTACACCTATGCCCGTATGGGATACAGCTTTGTTCTGGAAGCAGCCATGCCACCGCTGTACTCCCGGCATACGCATGAAGAGATCCATGACACCCCGATCATCGATGAGGCAGCCCTTCCGGTGTTCGGGAACAACTGGTTCGTTATGGAATATCTCAAAGATAAGGATGTCGAGAAGACCGCAGCATATGCCGCCTGGCTTTTAAGAATGACCAAAGGATACGGTATCAAGGTCGTCAACCCCGGTGGCACGGAGGCCTGGGGATGGGGTCTGAACTGTCTTGGCATCAACGATGAGGTTCCTTACTTTGAGATCACTCCTGCAGAGATTACAACAGGTCTGATAGAGACCAACGAATACCTTGGCCTGCCACACTCTGTCCATATTCACCCGAACAGTCTCGGAGACCCGGGCAACCACCCGGTTACCATCGACACCATGAAACTGGCTGCAAAGTACAAGCCAAATAACAAGTTCGGTCGTGAACAGGTCCTGCACATGACCCACCTGCAGTTCCACTCCTATGGTGGAACCGGCTGGGGGGATTTCTGCTCGGCATCCAAGGAGATCATGGACTATGTGAACAAGCACGAGGAGATCACCTTTGATACCGGTAACGTGACTCTTGACGAGACCACCACGATGACCGCAGACGGTCCGTTCGAACACCACCTCTGTGCACTCAACCACCTCAAGTGGTGTAACGTGGATGTTGAACTCGAGACCGGGTCAGGTGTTGTGCCTTTCATTTACAGCCCCAATGTCTTCCCCTGTGCGGTCCAATGGGCAACAGGTCTTGAACTTGCCCTCCTTGCAAAGGATCCGATGCGGACCATGATAACCACTGATCACCCGAACGCCGGTCCGTTCACCCGGTATCCCCGTGTCTTCAAGTGGCTCATGAGCAAGAAGACCCGTGATGCCCAGATGACAGCCTTCAAGAACAGCGGCAAGGTCGCTGATGCAACCATCCTGAACGAACTTGACCGCGAGATAACCCTCTACGAACTCTCACAGATGACCCGTGCTGCACCGGCAAAAGCTCTCGGTCTCTCCAGCATGTGCGGAGGACTTGCAGAAGGCATGAACGCAGATGTTGCAGTATATGACATCGATCCGACCAAGATGCCGACCGATCCCGAAGTTATCGAACATGTCTTCTCATTTGCAGCATACCTCTTCAGAAACGGAGAGATGGTTGTGCAGGACGGCAAGATCGTCGGAGAAAACGTCAAGAAAACCTTCTGGGTTGATGCAAAGGCTCCGGAGAGCAAACAGGTGAACCGTGACGTACGGGAGAAGTTCCTGCGGTATTACACCGTTACCCAGGCAAACTACGAGGTTCCGGATTCGTATGCACCCCATCCGTATATAATTGAAACATCAGCAAATGTGTGAGGTATCAGGGATGAAAACTGTAACAATAACCATGGTAAAAGTACCCGACCTCTATCTTGAAGGGGACATGATCACACCAGATCAGTTTGCGGGAAAGACAAAAGACGAGATAGCCAACCTTCGTGCTTATGAAGGAAGGGAGACGTATAAACTCGGGGATTTCTTCGAGGTTTCAGGAGAAGCAGGGGAGACGGCTGCAGATACCAAGATCATCGTAGCCGGCGACTGCAAAAAAGTCAAGTATATCGGCATGAACATGACCGCCGGAGAGGTTGTCGTTGAAGGCAGCTGCGACATGTATACCGGTGGCTGGATGAAAGGAGGAAAACTCCATATTAAAGGAAATGTGGACTCCTTCTCCGGCCTCGGCATGGAAGGCGGAGAGTTCATTGTCGACGGAAACGGAGGCAACTTTATCGGAGCCTCATACCGTGGTGACTGGCGTGGCATGCAGGGCGGAGTTCTCCGTGTCAAGGGGAATGTCGGCAGTGACATCGGAACCTTCATGAACGGGGGAACGCTCATCATCGAAGGAGATGCTGATGTCCACATCGGAACCCATGCAGAAGGCGGGACCATCATTGTCAAGGGTAACGTCAACCGCCGTGTCGGCGGTCAGATGGTGAAAGGCACTATCTATGTCTACGGAACCATCAACTACATGATGCCCGGGTTCAAGTTCACGCAGGACGTGGAACTCGTAGTCGACGGTGACAAGGCAGTCTTTGCCGAGTATGTCGGTGACCTCGGAGAACGCCACTCCAAGTCAAAGGGTCAGGTTGTGTACG
>JAJRBL010000246.1 GCA_028679485.1 Methanospirillum sp.
AGTCAGTATACTCTGAACTCTTTTTCCTGGACTTAAACTGGGGACATATCAGAAAAATAGATTTAATCCGTGCATTCAGGGATTACCAGTCGAGAAACCGGCGATTCGGAGCCTGATTCTCAGCAGGGCATTTCCCGTTTCATCTCATGTCTTTCCGAATATACCCTGATAGCACGAAGCATATCCAATTTACGGAACATCGGCCAGTATGGTGCACAAAAATATACTGCAGATTCATGCCCGTTTGCAAGCCATGGGAGGAAGTTTGATGTACGGCATTCATTCCCGGTTCTGATGATGAGGTCCACGGGAGGAAGCGTTACCTTTTTTCCGTACAGGTTATCTTCGAAGAGATCGGGAGTGATATCATCCGGGGATATCTTCTCATTCCTGACATTCTCCAGGATTTTAGCGGTTGCCCGAAGCATTTCGTTTCTTCCGCCGTATGCGAGTGCCATGTTGAGATAGAAATTGTCATAATGTGCCGTTGCTGCTTCTGCCTGTTCCACTGCACACCGGAGATCCTCAGGAAGAAGATCCCGATCGCCAATAATCTGGATTCTGATACCATACCGGTGAATTCGTTCATCGATACTTATCCTACTCAGTTTCTCCTTGAACAGAGCGAAGAGATTCTGGATCTCCTCGTCCGAGCGGTTAAAATTCTCTGTCGAGAAGGTATACAGAGTAATATGCCGGATTCCGAGCATCTGTGCCCATTCAAGAACATCTTCTGTCCGGTCTGCACCGGCACGATGCCCGGAGGAGGTGGCGATTCCCTTTTTTTTCGCAAATCTCCGGTTTCCATCCTGTATTATGGCAATATGCCGGGGAATATGCTTGCACTCCCTTACAAGGTAATACTCATACACCCGCTCTATCAACTGCCGGATCATACCGGGGTTACCTCCAGTATAATTCCGCCATCAGGGTAGCGTTCGATGAAATAAGCTTTGCCCTCAATATCTCCGGTGATCTGGTCGAGGATCCACCATGCTGTCTCGATACGGTCATTAAAACGGGCATATAATTCTTCATCAGGATCCCCGGGAAGCTCTGCTGATTTACCATCACATTCCCAGACGCCATAAATGATTGTGCCATCCTCTGTTATCTCATCAAATCTTCTTGCAGTGTTTTCTGCAATCCGTAACAGACGCATCCTGAGCTGAACACGATCCTTGAAATCCGATGAACACCAGTGGACTTTCGGATGAACCGTAAAGTCACGGACATTTTCCCATCCGCCCAGAACTGCATTCGAAACATCGCCGCGAAACCGGTGTCCTCTTCTTCGCATCTCATCTGCGTTTGAATCACCCCATTCAAGCTCGTTTATGTTGACAAAATCGATGTAGGGAAGAACTTTTTCCAGAACACTGATCCCGGGAAGTGAGGGGACTTCTATTCCCACCTCAAACCCGGTTTTTTTTGCAGTGACCATACTTGAAAAGAAAGGGGTTTCTTCGAGATTTTCCCAGATTTCATGGGGAGGATGATACCTGATCTCGTCAACGAGACCTTTCACCGAGTCCAGAACAGAGGAATCAGGAGCCAACGCAGTATATAGATGAATCTGGTGTTCTGATCCGAACTCTTTTTTGAGTGCTCCCGCATACTCCCTGAGCCGATCAGGAAAAAGGAACGGTTCTCCCCCGGTTATCCCGGTTCCAAGTGCGGACATACGCCTGGCTATCGAGATCATCTCCTCTGGAGAGGATATCTGGTGCTCATTTGCATATATCACATCCCGGTTCTTTCGTTCCCTTGAGAGGGGACAGTACCAGCAATCGCGGTGGCACATACCGGTGAGGAAAAGAACTAATTTCGCTCCTTCGTAGCAGAGCCTGCAACCAGAACTCAGTCTACTATGAGGAGGAATATCATCAGAACTAATATCATCCATTGCGAATCAGATAATTACCATCTATATAGACTCAATAGGGATAAATAGTATCCGGATATCAAAAAAGATTACCGGGATAATTTCTTTTGCGCAAGACGGGTTATCGCGTCTGTATTAATCTCGTCAGTCAGTTCAATTTTTTCTGACTGCACTGCATTCTGGACAAACCGTGAACCTTCTCTGGTCCGTATGATAAGAGTTGTCCAACCGTCCGGCGTTCCGACGCTTCCCGCTGAGAGATCCGATTGCAGGGCGGAAAAATCGGTGCAGGTATGGCATCCCGTCCTGATAGCAGGTTCTATCTCTTTCAGGGGAAGAGAGGTCATGGTTCCGTCGCCCAGAGTTAGTTCAAGTTTACCCTTCACATCCATCTTGACAATCTCATAGGAGGCGATTTTCTTCTGCTGCCGGAGTATCTCGTCCATCAGGGGATAATAATTAAAGCTCTCCGTGCAGAACAATCCCACAACAAGACGGATTGCTTTTCCGAATGGTTTTACCAGGTCATGGGATGATTCTTTCATCAGATGTGCTGCCTGAACAACGCAGGGTGTTCCGATGATGGCAAGACGTGACAATTTCTTATCGATAACCGCTGTTTTCAGGGATTTCAGAACCGGGACACTCCAGTTATACCTGCTTCCGGCATGCTCGAGCATCTCGCCCGCACTGGTGATGAGGAGGGAAAACGGGCGATGGGTCCATCGATCCTCTGAAACCGTGATTACACCGTCGATCATCCCTAATGCGAATGCATCGGCAAGGATCGCAGTAACGGCTCCGCCACTCTGGCGATGGGCAATTTCCGTGGTTGCCCGTGCACCGGAGATACTCAGGTACGTTCCGAGGAGTTCTTTCTGACTGGGCCTGGTTCTCGGACAGACTTCATAACAGGCACCACAGGGAACCTTATCATTCTCCTGTTTGCAGTATCCTGCAGTATCCGGATGGGAGATTCCGGGTTCGTCAGAAAAATACAGGGAATCTGCAGGACATACAGCCACACATGCACCACAACCGCTGCATGTGCCTTCATCCCATACTTCATCCTTAAGCGAGGTAAAGGTCTTTTTTTGCTCCATTTCATCACTCCCAGGTATATTTCCCGGCAAATGGCCTGGCACTGACCGGGGCTATCCGGGTATATGAGGAGGCAAGCAGGTGAGAAGGATCCATCCCGAATTTTTTTGCAAATTCCAGGATATAAGGAGTTATTCTTTCGATCTCTTCCGGTGTGGCAGCCCTGGCACTGCTCCCTACCCCGAGCGTCCAATCCTCAACAGTCCCACGAATAAAAATCTCGCCCCCGTGAATCCCGCTGGCAAGGCCCATCTCTGCATAGGGATTATCATCATTCAGCCTGAACATGATAGCAAGTCCTCCGGCCATGAATTCACCAAGGAATGCTCTCGCGGTGCCTCCGATGACCAGGACCGGCCGCTTGTCCAGGTACTGTTTCATATGGATCCCTCCCCTGTAGCCGATATCATCACGGACAAAAACGGTTCCACCCCGCATACTGTGAGCGGTAGCATCTCCGCTACTCCCATGAATGATGATGGTTCCTTCATCCATGGTATTGCCGGGTGCATGATCCGTGTTTCCAAACACCTCGATAGTAGGACCCATCATGAACATACCAAGATCTCCGCCGGGTACACCATGAACAATAATCCTGACATTTCCGGTAAGGCCGTCACCGATAAACCGCTGACCCATGATGTTATCCAGGATAATCTCAGAGGCACCATCGCGGACTGCCTGACGTATTCGTTTATTGAGAGGGGTATAATGCATCTTTTCGGCATTAATCGTAACTGCGGTCATGTCAGGCACCTACTGCATTTATATCAAGAACATCCAGCATCGTCTGATCCAGCATGTATCCACGTAACCGGTCCCGGTTTCCCCGTAGTGACTCGATGCTGTTAATCCCTGCTGCACCCATCAGTTCTGCAAGTTCGAATGTCCATGCCTTGATCAGATTTTTTACATTCTGCGATGCTTCATCCGGATTTAACCTGGAGACCAGTTCAGGTTTCTGGGTTGCAATTCCCCATGAACAGACACCCCGGTAACAGGTACCGCAGACCCGGCAGCCCATCGCTACAAGGGCTGCCGTACCTATGTACACGGCATCTGCACCAAGACAGATCACCTTGGCAATATCTGCACTCTGTCTGATTCCCCCTGATGCGATGATCGATACCTAGTTGCGTATTCACTGTACCCGGAGTTTTGCATCTACCGCTGCAACTGCTGCCTCTATCGGAAGACCGACATGATCCCGAAAAACCGTGGGAGCCGCACCGGTTCCTCCTCTGAAACCGTCAATAACCACGGCATCTGCACCCGAACGGGCTATCCCTGCTGCGATTGCCCCCACATTGTGCACGGCAGCAATTTTAACAAATACCGGTTTTTTCCATTCGGTAGCTTCTTTCAGACTCAAAACCAGTTGTTTCAGGTCTTCTATCGAGTATATGTCATGGTGAGGTGCCGGGCTGATTGCATCACTCCCCTCCGGAATCATCCTCGTGCAGGATACATCGGCACAGACCTTTTCCCCGGGAAGATGTCCTCCTAATCCGGGTTTTGCACCCTGGCCAATCTTGATCTCTATTGCTGCCCCCCGGTTCAGGTAATTCACATCCACTCCAAACCTGCCTGATGCCACCTGTACAATCATGTTGTTCTGATACGGATAGAGGGTCTCGTGCAGCCCTCCTTCTCCGGTTCCCATGTAGGTTCCAATATCAGAGACTGCCCGGGCCATTGCGGTTTGAGCGTTAAGGGAGATGGCACCGTAACTCATATGCCCGATCATAATCGGTGTCTCGAGCTTGAGATTCGGGGCCAGTTCGGTTACGAGACTGGTATCACCTGCCGGAGTCTGCGAAAATTCCAACTGCCGGGGTTTTTTTCCGATATAAGTCCGGAGTTCCATCGGTTCACGAAGCGGATCTATCGACGGGTTCGTGACCTGGCATGCATCCAGAACAAGTCTATCGAAGATGATGGGATACTCGGATGCATTTCCCATGCCACCCAGGAGTATCTTTCCGCTCTCGGCCTGTTTGAAGATATTCTCCCGTATTTGGGCTGTCCAAACCGGATGGGAACGATAATCACATGGTCTCTCCCGGATAAGGATAGCATCCCGGGGACACTGGGATATACAGCGGTGACAGGCCACGCAGTTTCTTGAATTTATGATAATCCTGTCTTTTTCAGGCCGGTATACACCATAAGAGCAGTTATCGACACATCTCTCACAGAGCATGCACTGGTTTGTGTTTATTGAAACCTGAAACCTGGTCGGACGCGAGCCGATGATCATGCCACCGTCCTCCCGACGATCGGGTGTCCTGCCTTTGGCATGGATATCTGGTGGATGGCTGGATCCATTGTTCGTATTGCAGCCTCCTCACTTGAGATATAAAGCCGGTTGTCATGCTCCCCTACAACCAGGGGCCTGAGTTTTATCCGGTCTGAAAAACCGACAATAGAGTCAGGTGATGCAACGGCTATGGCAAAAGGGCCGTTCATCATGGCAGAACCATAAGTAAGCCGGAGAGCAGTAGCCAGAGTCTGTTCATTCTCGGGCATCCGTTCAATCTCATCCCAGAACGGGGGGGCGAGTGCCTGGACCGTAAGCTCTTTTGTCAGTCCATGACGACGGATAAGAAGATCCATCAGGTATGCTACGACCTCGGTATCGGTGTACATGGTACAATCATACCCAAAACTCTCGATGTATCGCCGGTTTGTTCCATATGAAGTTATCTCTCCATTATGGACGACGCTCCAGTTCAGCAGGTTAAAGGGGTGCGCTCCTCCCCACCAGCCGGGAGTATTTGTCGGATACCGGTTATGGGCAAGCCAGAGGTATCCCTCATAATTTTCAACCCGGTAAAAATCAGCAACCTCTTCAGGCCATCCTGATGCCTTGAAGACTCCGATGTTCTTTCCTGATGAAAAGATAAGAGCTCCCTTGACA
>JAJRBL010000247.1 GCA_028679485.1 Methanospirillum sp.
GATATCCTTGGATCTCCTGCAAGCCGGCAGACTGTCGCGGCATCTTCCGTCGTAAAACCCCGTAAGAGTAACCTGTCAGTCTCAAGCGAGGGATAAGGGGGAGTCATGCTTCCCTTTGGGATTACCATGGAAACAGGCTTGTGAATGCCGTCCACATGTTGGAGAATCCGTGACCGAGAAGGATGTTCGGATCGATGGCCAGGATCGGGAATATGAAGATGAAGTACGCGAACGTCCCGAGAGTGCTGCCGACATTAGCCAGTGCCGCAACCAGGACAACCTTGAAGAGCGGAACTTTTCGCATCTCTGTCAGGCTCTCGGCCTCCATGATCTTCCTGATATCCGAGCCGCGTGGCTTTCTTATTTTTGCCTCTGCTATCGCAGAGAACCATCCCGCTGCGATAAGGGGATGCAGGGCAGAAACCGGACTGACCAGGAATCCCACGATACCTGATATCGGGTGGCCTCCGGCGATTATGGTAAAGATGAAGGTAAGGACTCCATGCATCAGGATCCAGTACACGAGCGCCATGAGGAGAACGTCGGTCCCGACCCCGGAGAATAAAATGGCGATTATCATCAGTGCAAAGACAAGGGTGACAATTACTCCGAAGATAAGGCCCCACGGTCGCGATTTCACCTGCGCAGTCAGGTTTTCGACCGGCGGGAGCAGCGAGGGATCAGCAAGATATTTTTCGATCCCCTTCCGGTGCCCTGCCCCGACCACGGCGAGAACCCGTTCGTTCCCTGAGGCGAGGCGAAGAAGATTATGGGACATGTATGCATCGCGTTCGCCGATCAGGGCCTCCGCCCCCCTTGGCGAATATTTGTAAAACTCTTCCATCGCTGCCTCGACGATATTCTCTTTCTTCAGCTCCTCGATGTCGATGATATCGCCGCTCTTGTCAGCCACCATCATCGAACCGATGAGCGCATAAAACATCTTCAGTTTTTCCCAGAGAGACATCGCGCCCCAGAACCGGTGGAGAGTACTCCTGATGTCGCGATCGATGAGGGCCAGTCTTACTCCCCGTTCTTCAGCCACCATGATAGCGGCTTTCATCTCGGCACCAGGCTCCACCCCGACATCCATGCCGATCCTTCTCTGGATATATGCCAGGATCCACTGGACGAGAAGCTGGGTAAAGTTCTTTGCCTGCAGTATATCCTCGATCTCCGGATTCTGAAGTTGCTGCTTTAATCCCAGGTACCTGCCCTGATCAAGTTCGATCGCAACCACATCAGGATGCCATTCATCTATGGCTGCGGTTACTTCCTCTACGCTTTTTTGTGAGACATGTGCCGTCCCGATTATGCGGATTTCACCCATAATATTCCTTTATTCCCTCGCCGTCGATCACGACCGGCCTGTCTTCCGGGACGATTGCGGACTGCAGGATCTCCCGGATACGATCTTCTTCCTCTTGTTCATAATCAAGGCGCATGCAGAGAGTAAATGCCAGATCCAATGGTCTTTCCGTCTCTTTGAGGGAGCCGATCCCCAGGCAGGGATGAACTTTTAGTCCTTCTTCTGTCAGCATGAAAGGATATGTCCGGCAGATCCAGGGACGTGATGCATAAATCAGGCAGGTATTGTCCCTGAGAAACATGCAGTGATCTTCTTTCCGCCGGATTACCCATCCAAAGGTGTATTCCCTGCCTGAATCATGTATTTTTGAGGGGTACGGCGTTACGATCTCTTCAAAGGCGAGACCGCTTGCATCCATCATCCTCCTGATCTCCTCAGGGCCCACCATCACGAGATTTGATCCCGGTTCGGTCTCACGGCAGCAGGAACCACAGGAGAGGCATGAGAAACCGGTATCCCGGATCTGATCTGTCAAAGTCCTTTTCGGTTGATTATTCGCCATTATTGACAGATCCGGTTGAAATTTTCGAATATCCTGTATCCTTCAAAGGTATGGCTGACTTCAGGATGCCACTGGATTCCGAATATCGGAAGTTTGTGATGGGATATTGCCTCATTGGTACAGATTGAAGAGGTAGCCAGCCTGCTAAATCCTTCAGGGAGGCTGACAACCTCGTCGGCATGAGATGCCCAGACCTGCATGACATCCGGGTAGCCTGAGAGGACTGCATCCTGTTCCAGCACCGTAATCTCTACCGCTCCGTATCCTCCTTTTTTCCCTGACTCGACCTTCCCGCCGAACTCCTGTGCAATGACATGGAGGCCGAGGCAGATCCCGAGGACCGGTTTTTCAAGATGGAGGTACAGGCGTGAAGAACCTGCCCGCGAGATATCAGGGCCCCCCCCGAGAATTACTCCCCTGCATCCGGTTTTTACCTCCTCCGCCGGGGTATCGTTGGGGACAAGCTTCGCATCAATATCAAGATCGCGAAGGGCCCTGAGAATGAGATGGTTGAACTGGCCAAAATTATTGACCACATAGAGGGGAAGCATCTGCCGCATATATTGGACTGGTGAGTAGATATGCATTCAGGGACTGTACCCGGTTACAAACGAAACAATGGATCCGGTGATCTCGTCGGGGGTAAAACCCATAAGTGAACCCAGCATCATGGCTCCACCGCATCCCATCCCCTCCTTTACCTCCCCGATACAGTACCTTTTCAGGCCGGAATGGGCAATATTTCCGAAATCAGGGTCAACATACGTGATGGGAACACCGATATCACGTGCCGTTTTATCGCAGCTTGCATGGGGATCATCCCTGACATACACCGTCGTTACCACTTCAGGCACCTGTCTGCCGAGTGCTTTCACCACCGCAGCAACAGCCAGCATCTGTGTCCCCCCGGCTAGGAATGCCGGTCCCTGAAATCCTTCCAGTAAACCTGCTGCCACTGCCATCATGGGATCGCCCGTCTCTCTCACCACGGTAAGGGATCCTTCCGTGATCTTCCCGCATCTCCGGTATACCGAGGAGAATATCTCCTCTTTTATCGGGTTTCTGCTTTGAACCGATGCTCCGCTTACCTTTGCGTCGTATCCCAGGAATTTCAGCACCGAGTGGGCGGTAGTGGTGCCTCCGGGAACGCATTCACCAATAACAAGGAGATCGTAGGCAGAAAGCAGTGTACCGATCCGTCTCCCGTTTTCATACAGCCTGCATGCATCAGGTACCGCAGGAGAGAGCCGCGGATCAGTTCCTGCCTGTCCTTTCATGTCCAATACCGGTATCGTGGGTTCGTGAACAAGGCCTGCATTGATGAAAAGACAGGGTATTCCGGTGAGATCGATGACTGCCCTGGTTATCGAGGCAGGAGTAGGACAACCGGTGGGAGTATTCGGGGTAGCATCGGAACTGGATATTTTTCCCTGCCAGATGAGTTCTGCATCGAGAATGGGAACCAGAAGGGAACCCTGGGGATCAGGTCCCGCACCGGAAAGACCGGGTACGGTTGAGAGGAGGGTGTTTGCCAGAATTCCTATAAACAGGGGTTTTTTCGGGTGAACCGTGGGAACACGTGACAGGAAGACCATCAGTACTGTGTACCCTGTTATCAGCATCAACCTCTCGTATCAAAGTCTCTATCCCTGAGCGATTCCAACCTCTAGTATTCATGATAAGCGCAATCCGTGCCCTCCTTCAGTTCACCACCGTATTGCCGCTGGGAAAGACTGCCCCTTTTATTGACTTTGCACGTAATTCATGGCTTTATCCCCTTGCCGGCTATGTCACCGGGGGGATTGCTGCAGGAGTCCTGTACCTCCTGTCAGCACTATCTTTACCCCCTTTAATACAGGCCGTGATTGCAGTCGGGGTTATTATTCTGGTCTCCGGGGCAAACCACCTGGACGGTCTTTTTGATCTGGGGGACGGACTAATGGCGCACGGGAGCAGAGAGAAGAGGATTCACGCTCTTACCGATCGCCAGATCGGGACCGGAGGAACTGCCCTGGGACTGATGGTTACTCTGCTTGCAATCGTATCGCTGGGTTCGTGTACACCGGGATATATCGCAGCATCAGCATTGATCCTCGCAGAAACCGGGGCGAAATGGGGTATGGCCTCCCTGACCATCCTGGGAAAGCCGTTTCATGAGGGATTGCATGAGTCCCTGCATAAAGAAGCGAAATTATGGTTTTTTATCCCTGCCACGCTCCTTATCCTTCCTGCATGCCTGCTTCCCCTTTCTCCGGAGGCCCTGGCCGGGGCAGCCTGTTCAGTCGTTGCGGTCCCTCTGGTGACGTGTATAGTTGCCCAGAATCTTTTCGGAGGAGTAAACGGCGATGTTACCGGTGCAACGGGGGAGATATCCCGGGCAGTCATCCTGGCTGTCGTCGTCAGTATCATGGCCTGAGAGGGCAGGTCCTGGACAATTTACCCGCGTGTCCTGAACCGGGGAGCATATCCCCCGTCTTTTTCGTCTTCGCAGGCTACTGCAGAACCGTCACGCACAAGACTGTTGAACTGCATGGCTGCTTCCATGAGGATCTCCGGCGGGACTGACCCTCCCTTGATCTGGGATGATGCGTTATCATACGGGGAAGGCATCACCCGCGCCCCAACCAGAATTCCCTTACAATTCAGACAATATGAGCACTTGGTGTGAACAGGAACCTTCCCTGAAGTGCATTCAACATATGCCTTATCTGAACCCTGCTCTCGGAGAATCGGAAGTGACTTCATAACTAATCAGATCTTTCCCCTGAAAACCTATTATTCATTTGTTATACTGTCTGGAACTCTCCATCGGAAGGTCATATGATAATGCCTCCGTAATGAAACATATAAAAAGGACTTCTATCAAATATGTAATACTCGCATAACCGGGCTGTGCATTGCAGTTCTGATATCGTGCGGAGGTATTGGAGGATTTGTATATATGGCAACTGAGAAGCCCCACATAAACCTCGCTGTTATTGGTCACATCGACCATGGAAAATCGACTACGGTCGGGCGGCTGATGTATGATGCAGGAGCAGTTCCTGCGCACATTGTTGAGCAGTACAAAAAGGAAGCAGAATCAAAGGGTAAGGGTTCCTTTGCATTCGCATGGGTTATGGACAGCCTTAAAGAAGAGCGTGAACGTGGTATTACCATCGATATCGCTCACAAGAGGTTCGACACGCCTAAGTACTACTTTACGGTTGTAGACTGTCCGGGGCACAGAGACTTCGTCAAGAACATGATCACCGGTGCATCCCAGGCAGATGCAGCAATCATCGTTGTTGCAGCCCCTGATGGTGTCATGGAACAGACAAAGGAGCACGTCTTCCTTTCGAAGACCCTTGGTATCAAACAGCTTATTGTTGCTATCAACAAGATGGATGCTTCAAATTACGAAGAAGCACGGTTCAACCAGGTCAAGGCTGATGTAGGTGCACTTCTGAAGATGGTAGGAACCAACCCTGACACGGTAAAGTTCATCCCAATCAGTGCATTCGAAGGCGACAATATCACCAAGAACAGTGACAAGATGTCCTGGTACAAAGGCAAACCGCTCTTTGCACTCCTTGATGAACTTGAAGTCCCTGACAAACCAACTGAAAAACCGCTCCGTATCCCGATCCAGGATGCATATTCAATCTCCGGTATCGGGACCGTTCCCGTCGGACGTGTTGAGACCGGTGTCCTGAAGAAAGGGATGAATGTCACTTTTATGCCTTCCAACAAGACTGGTGAAGTAAAATCTATCGAGATGCACCACGAAGAAATTCCGCAGGCACTCCCGGGGGACAATATCGGGTTCAATGTCCGTGGTATTGGTAAGGATGATGTCCGTCGTGGTGATGTGTGTGGTACTGCAGATAACCCGCCGTCAGTCGCTGAGGAGTTTACCGCGCAGATCGTGGTTCTTCAGCACCCCAGTGCAATCACCGTCGGATATACCCCGGTATTCCACTGCCACACCGCCCAGACCGCCTGTACATTCAGTGAACTTGTCAAGAAACTGGATCCGCGGACTGGTCAGACGCTTGAAGAGAACCCAACCTTCCTCAAAGCCGGAGATGCCGCAATCATCAAGTGCCACCCGACCAAGCCCCTCTGCATTGAGAGTGCAAAGGAGTTCCCACAACTTGGACGGTTTGCAATTCGTGATATGGGCCAGACTATTGCTGCAGGCATGTGTATCAGCGTTGCCAAGAAGCAGATGCGCTAACCCCATATTCGGTGTTATCATGCAAAAGGCCAGAATCAGACTCACCGGGACAGACTACCAGAAAGTA
>JAJRBL010000248.1 GCA_028679485.1 Methanospirillum sp.
ATGGGAACGCCTGACCGGAGGTATATCCTTGAAATCAGCAGAACGTTCGACCGTCTGCTCCCGAATGCCTCAAAATCCTCGTATAATGAGTTGATTCACACCCTGCCCGAGATAAACCCTGACATCATGTCGGTATCGTTGTACAACTCTGAATATGAGGTGGTTTCCCGGTATTCCAAGGAAAAAACCGTTCACGAACCAGAAGATCTTTCCCGGATAATTCAGGTTTTCAAGCAGAGAAAAAGCCTGAAAGAGGTATCTCCCGAACGCAGGGAAGTGGTCAGGTACACCTTCCTGCCAGTGGAGGATACTGAGGCACCGTCTGCCTCAGAGATGAATCTTGTCGCCAGGATTGTATACTCCACAAAGGAACACGATGCAAAAGCCCTGGAAGTCACTCTGGTATGTATCCTCTACCTCGTATTGACCGCAATAATTGCCGTAGTCGGGGCGTTACTGGTCTCCCGGTACCTTTCCCGTCCCATAAACCGGATTGTCGAGGATATAAACTCGATTGCATCAGGGGATCTTGATCATCATATCCGTTCCACCGGTTCCTCTGAATTTCAGCAGATAGAAACCGCGATAACCAGACTTGTTGAGAATCTGAAAGGGAAGATCTGCGATCTGAAGACCCGTGAAGAGGAACTGCTGGATGAACTCGGTAAAAGATGGCGTGCAGAGGAGAATTACCGGAGACTTTTTGAGTCGGCACATGAAGCAATTTTTATCCTGCAGGATATGCGAATTCTGAACTGCAATATCGCAGCATCTGAGTTTCTGGGAAGGGAGCGGCAGGAGATTATCGGTAAGAATATCTGTGATTTTTCCCCCCTGAACCAGGATGACGGGACAAAATCAGTTTTAACGATGAAAAATAATGTCAGCCAGGCTGTTATGGGTAACACCGAACAGTCAGACTGGAGCTTCGTCAGGGCAGACGGTACCCTGATAGAGACGGAGATGCATATCATTGTGGTAATCTCCGGTGATTCTGTTGTTTTAATGGCGATATTCCGGGATGTTTCCGAGATCCGTGAAATGCGCAGAAGAGAGATCAGGACAATCGTGCAGATAGAGGAGAACCTTGTGCAACTGGCCACGATAAATGATCAGATCAGGAATCCCCTCGGTGTCATCACCCTGCTCAACGATATGCAGAGAGGAGAGTATGCTGAGACGATAAACGATCAGATCAAAGCCATAGATGCATTGATTCATGAAGTCGACAAGCAGTTTGTTGAGAGCGACAAGGTCAGGATGTTCCTGAAGAAACATTACGGGATAAACCTGGATGATGATCCTCAGAAAGAGAGATGAAATGGTATACCTGATCCCCCGGTCGTATCACAACCTTTAATGGGTTCAAGACTAAGCTAACTGAATATACCCGGCATGATTGAATCATTCCTGCAGATTGGGTTTGCATCCGTCTGCTGCTGGCTCCTCTTTGTTACCGTGGATATGATCTGTGCCTTGCCCCGTGAAGGGGGTGTTGTCGGAGCTACTGCAATAGCAGAGGCAGTGCAGAAGACCGGGGGAGATATCAGGGGAGGAACGATGATGGGCAACATCGTCTCTTCACCTGATGCCTCAGCCGGAACACTCCTTGCCGCCTGTGGTGTGTACTGTTTTGGAATACCCGGCGGGCTTGTTGCAACCGTTCTTGTTTACCTGGGAAACCGGATCTGTTACGATCCCGGGTATGCGGGAACCACCGGTTGTTTCCTGGCAACGTTCATGGTATATGGAGGAACCTGTGCCGGAATTCCCGCAGAATACTTTGTTGCAGGAATGGTTATCGCGATCCTGACTATTCAGGGAGTCTCTCACCGCCGTGCCAGCCGGCTGCTGGGAAGAATCTGGAGATTTCGATCATGAGTACTGATCTGTCCGGACTGTTCCCGCAGGTTCTGGATGATCCTTTTCCCAGCTCGTACGTGGTATCTCTCACGGGAAGCAGTGAAATCGCCGTCCTGATCTGTGCCCTGGTTGCCTTATATGCAACAATCCGGGTTATCCTGGAACCTGACATACTCCGGAAACTCCCTTTTTTGAACGTGTTCAGTTTCGCCATCTCCGGAATCATCGCCCTTATGATCCCTCATCCGCTGGGAATCCTTGCCGCAGTAGCATATTTTGTCGGATCAACGTTTGAATCCAATGCCATTGCCAGTACCTGGGCAGGAGGGGTGGAGGAATGAATGATATACTCCTCTTTCCGTTCTGCATCATGGCAGTAGCTGGAGCCGCATATGCCGGATTTGCCCGCGATCCTTATGCAAAACTGATAGGAATGGGGATCATCGGGGGGGCAGTAATGCCCCTTATCATTATCCGGGGATACATGGATGTGGCAGCAGCCCTTGCAGTCATCATTCCCCTTTCGACGGTATTCATCCTCCAGATATTCCGCAAGGGGGCGCCATGAGCCCGGAATTTTATCTCGGCTTTGTTATCCTCCTGATCGGCACCTGGGTATCGGCCTTCCCCCGTGACCGGGAATACCTTACCCGGCTTATCAACCTGGAGATACCCGGCTTCGGTCTGCTCCTCATCGCATTATCATTTGATGAAACGCTTGCCCTGTTCACGTTTATCGCGGTCTCGACCCTCTCCACTTTCGTGATGGTTCTCCTCATCGAACGGAAGGTGGAGGCATGATCCGGGCTGTCGGGAGATGGTTCAGGCGGTTTTCTCTTTGGATGGCTACGTATGAGAACCTGGTTGCCGTGTATGCTGCCCTCGGTATCATTGTTACAATCGGTGTAATCGCTCTCATCCCGATGATCAGCTATCATGAAGACCAGTTGTATCCCAAGACCATAAACCGCTCGTCAACCCTGGATCCCTATGACCGGGGAGGTCCTCCGTTTACCCGGGCTTCAATCAAGGATCAGTACCCGGATAATTCACCGTATGGCGGGTATGTCACCTCGTACCTGACACCGTTCTCCTGGTTCCTCGCGAATACCACTCCCTACCTTGGCACGACGATTGTCGCCCATCCGGGAGGAATTCTCGATGAAATCCTGTATAATACCCGTGGATTTGATACCGTTGTAGAAACCAGCATTCTTTTCACGGCTTTTGCCATCGCATCGTTTTTGTACAGGAGGAAGGACTGATGGATTTTTACCAGGCCGGTCTCTTCCTGACCCTTATCTGCGTCGCGATATCGTTTGTTTCCCTCTTTAAGGAACGGGATGACATTCACAAGATCCTGATCGTCGATCTCGTGGAGACCGTCGGGCTCGTGGTCGTCTGTCTTGTCGCAACCGACC
>JAJRBL010000249.1 GCA_028679485.1 Methanospirillum sp.
GTTGATCCGGTCACTGCTCCGGTTCAGGAGCTGGTCGTACTTCTCCTGAAGGGTAAGGGAGACGAAGAGACCCTTCCATGCCTCTCCCGATTGGCTGTCTGACTCGATGGCACGGGCGAAGCACTCTTCTGCCTCCAGGGCATCACCGGATTTGAGGTATGCCTTTCCCAGGGTCAGGGCAGAGGTGAGATTCAGAAAATCCGGGTTTTTCAGAGCTTGATCCGGGATATACGTGAGATTATCAGGTATGTCCCGGGTCAGCATGGAAAGCAGGTCAACCGTATGATTCCCGGAGAATGGTATCCCCTCATCCCCAAGAACCGGGAAGGGAAGAAGGAATCCGGCGAGGATAAGTACTATCCAGAAGGTGTTTTTCATATTCATTGAGCTTCCCGCAGGTTTTTCCAGACAGGCCAGGAGAATTCAGGCAAAACAAGGTTTTACCGGGATATTCTCCCTAACCGAGTGTTTGAGGTACAAAAACGTATGAACCTGATGGATAATCAACCTCTTGACACGAATCCGGGTGATTTTCACGATCAGGTATTCCTCAGGCCAGGTATCATGACCGGCATGAAACCGGGATCCCATTAAAAGGATTATTCTGCTCCGGTACCAGAACATAGAGATATGAAATCTCCCATGAATCCGGCAGTATGCCTGGTTTTCATCCTTACCTTTCTTGTGGTCCTGATTCCGGTGCAGGCGACACAGTACCAGGATAATCCCGAAGACCTGTCATCTCCCGGACCTGACAGTCAGGCCTACCCACTGAAGGTTGCACTTTATCCGTATATAACCGATGTCAATCACGACAATAATGCATACCTGCTTTCTATTATGAAGCATCAATTCCAGAATAAAAATCCTTCAATTAACCTTACCGTCATGATGGACCCTGCCTATGACTGTTACAACCTGACAAATCTCCCCGGGATATTCTCCGAAGACGGGCCCCAACTCGTGGAGGCAGATCTCAGCCTTCTCGGATACCTCGTGGATAACGGATATGTCAGGCAGATACCTGACCAATCGCTGGAGAGGAACATCAGGTCCCAGGCGATACCTGCCGGCAGGTACAGGTATATGACCTATGCAATACCCACCTGGATATGTTCCCAGTTCCTCTTCTCCCGGGACAAGTCCATTTCTCATGTGCATTCTGTGAGTGAACTCTTTGATCTTTTCAGAAAGCATTCCTCAGAGTACAGTCAGATGCTTTCCAGTGATTTCCAGGGAGGATCCTACTGGATGCTTCCGATGCTCTATGTATTTGCCTATGCTGACAATGCAGGATACACCAGGATGAAGGAGGCACTCTATGGCCTGGTTAACCAGTCATCTGTTAACACGATGACACAGACCATGGACTGGTGTTCAGTCGGTGAAACAAACAACTGCCTGAACGGATACTACTACAACCATTCCCCTACACTGGTTTTTGCCAGAAATAAAACCTATTCGTACAACGGGTTCTCAGAAAACCTGTACAATATCAGAAGGACCGATCCCAATTCCACCCTCTATGTGACTCCGACCCCGTACGGAAATAACCAAAACCCCCTGATCTGGGCGGACGGGCTGGTGATAAACAAGAAGGCCTGCGATGACCAGTGCGTGGAGGCTGCATCGCGGTTTATTTCCTATTATAACAGCATTGAGGTTAAAACCCTCATAGCCTTCAGCAAGGATGCATACTCTCCTGCTCCCCCCCGGTATGTTCTCCCGTCAACACAGGATTTTTACCGGTCTGAACCGGTACAGAGGGATCGGTATTACCAGGCATTCGAAAAGGGCATAGATACCGCTGAATCGTTTCCAAATACCGGGATCGTGGCGAACATCTCGCCAAGGTACCAGGATATCTGCACCAGGGTAAAGAAGAATATCCCGGATACGTACTGTTTCTGCGGCAGTGAAGACCCGGGATTACAGGTAGAATAGAGAACACTCCCCCTCTTTCCAGATTTTCCGGAGATGGTCACCAGGAATGGTGATCTCAAACCTGGCTCCCTGCCCGAAAATTCCATTCTCTTCAATGGTGAGATCATTGGATTCCAGGACTTCCCTGATGAATGCCAGCCCGAGACCTGTCCCTTTGCCAAATCCCCTCTCAAAGATCTTTTTCTTATATTCATCAGGAATTCCTGACCCGTTATCCTCGTATACCAGGCAACCGAACTCCTCCCGTTCCTCAAAAGATACACGAACCTTATCAGCGGAATCACCGTGCCTGACAGAATTGTCTACCAGGTTATAGAATACCTTTTTAATGAGCGGATCTGCCAGTATCTCGACCGTATAACAGGAATGCATGATCACGATCTGCCCGAAGAACTCATCCTGGACCTGGTCCAGGATCTGACCCACATTCTGCCACGCAGATCCCTCCTGACCGATCTTCTCGTAATCGTACGTGAACTTGAGATGGAGGATTATCTTATCGAGGACACGCGTTGCCCGACGTGCATAATCATCCACCTCGCTTTTTTCTTCGGCATCAGGAATGAGTTCCAGGTATCCCTTCAGGGCAGTAACCTGGTTCAGGATATCATGCCTCGTTATCTGTGAGAGCTGGATCATGCGTTTGTTTGCTTTTGAAAGGGAAAATTCTGCTCTCTTCCGGAGACTCAGTTCGGTCTCGAGTGCCTTATCCCTGCTTTCGATCGCGTGTACATGATCCTTGATGAAAGCGACGAGGTGATTGATGCTGGATCTCAGTTTCTCCGTCTCATCAAGGCCAGTTACCCGCACGGAATGGGCAAGAGATGAAGATACGATAATCCCCACGTCCTCCGTCATCATCTCAATAGGTCTTGAGATATAGGCTGACAGGTACTGGGCAATAATCAGGCCTATCACCAGCGAGATGAGGGTGACAAGGAAGAAACCCATCCGATAGCCCTGAACGGTCTCATCCACTGCTTCAGTTGAGAATACCTCGATCCCGACATAACTCCGTTCTGCCCCGGAAACAGATCCCGTTGTTGAGAGATTGATATACTGAACCGAGATGACCTGCTTTTTTCCTGGA
>JAJRBL010000250.1 GCA_028679485.1 Methanospirillum sp.
ATGAAGCCGGAGAAGCCTTTGTTAAAGGAGGAGCAGAAATACAGGGAGCAGATGAAGAAGTTGCTGCCCCTGCCGATGCAGATCTGCCACAAAATCTGACTGAAATACCGGAAGTTACCGGAGAAAATACCACGCCTGTTGATGCAAACGTTTCACAAAACCAGACCGGAACGGCACCAGGTATCCCGGTTACAGAAACCCGGGATTAATACCCTATTTCCCCATTCTTTTCTCCATCTGACGAAGTACCGACTATCCTGCTTATTGCGGTCAGAAGGTTTGCAGCGATATACGGTTTCACGATATATCCTCTTGCTCCCATCCGTCGTGCAAGATCAACCATCCCTTCCTCACCTACCGATGTGCACATGACCACTTTGGCCTCGGGATCTTCTCTCCGTATCCTCCTTAACACCTCAATACCGTTGAGATCAGGCATGATGAGATCGAGCATCACCAGGTTTGGCTGAAGATCGCGATACTGGCTGATTCCATCCTCCCCGCATATTGCCATACCAAGTACTTCATAGCCAGCGGAAAGCAGAATTGAACGAAGAAGGTTACGATCAAAATCCGTGTCGTCAATGATAAGAATTCCCATAATAATCAGTTATTAAAAGTTCCAGACATTCATTCGTGTAGGATCAGGCTCCCCGACAACCCCTTTTATCGTCTGAAGGAGTGAACGGGCTTGAAATGGCTTTATAATATATCCTTTTGCCCCGGACCTCATCGCCAGATCGACAACAGGATCCGAATGGGCTGCTGTGCAGATTAAGGCCTTCACCTTATTATCCTCTTTCATGAGCCGGTTTAAGACATCCATGCCGTTCATTTCAGGCATCATGAGATCGATTGTAACCAGATCCGGATGAAGTGTCTGGAATAACATGATTCCTTCCTCTCCGCTCCGTGCTGTTCCCACTACCTCGTATCCTGCTGACAGCAGGATTGAGTGAAGCACTTTTCTATCCAATTCCTCGTCATCTACAATAAGAACTGTTGGCATACAACTCCCCCCTGGTTTTTCCCTCAGCCTGACTCGTCAGGTAATGTGAAAAAAAAGGTTGCCCCTTCCCCAACTGCCCCTTCTGCCCATATTCTTCCCCCATGGCGGTGAATTATCCGCTGGACCGTCGCAAGACCTATTCCGTTTCCCGGGAATTCCTGGTGGGAATGAAGACGCTGAAGCGGGATAAACAGAAGATTTGCTTTTTCCGAGGGAAAACCTGCCCCGTTATCCTTCACAAAAAAAACCCTGTTCTGTCCCTGCATCATACTCCCCACCTGGATCTTTGCTTCGTCTGTGTGTCCGGTATATTTCCACGCATTCCCGAGAAGATTTTTAAGTGCTATCTCAACAAGGCCTGCATCACCAAACCCGTGCAGTCCTTCTTCAACCTTCCAGCTGACCCGTCGTTCAGGTTCCCCTGCAGCCATCTGGCCCAGAATTTCCCTTGATATCTGCGAGATGTCCAGGGGAATAACCTGGATAGGTGCCCGTGTTACTCGTGAAAGCCTCAGGAAATCTTCTATCAGGTGATCCATCTGGTTTGAGGCCTGCCTGATACGGTTTATGCATTCTATACCATCAGGAGGGAGATATCCCGCATAGGTCTCCTGGAGAATCCGGGAGAATCCGTCTATCGCAATCAGGGGTGCACGAAGATCGTGAGAGACTGAATAACTGAACGAATCAAGCTCGCGGTTGGCTGCTTCCAGCTCAGCCTCCAGGCGTGAACGTTCCCGGGCCATCTCGATGGTAACATACAGATCGCGTTCTCTGAACGGCTTGACGAGATAGCCAAACGGTCCTGCCTCCTTGGCACGGGCGATAGTCTGTTCATCCGCATACGCGGTAAGGAAGATTACCGGGATGTGGTACTGCCCGGATATCCGGTCCGCTGCCTGGATTCCATCCATTTTACCTGCAAGATGAATATCCATGAGGATGACATCCGGCCGTGACTTGCCTGCCTTTTCTACCGCCTCTTCTCCTGTCGGAATGGTATCAATGACTTCGTACCCATATCTTCGCAACTTGGATGCAATCGACTCTGCAACGATTGCTTCATCCTCAACGATCAAAACCTGTGTCAACAGTTCACCCCCC
The DNA here is from genome assembly GCA_028679485.1 of Methanospirillum sp. Lineage (GTDB taxonomy): Archaea > Halobacteriota > Methanomicrobia > Methanomicrobiales > Methanospirillaceae > Methanospirillum. Next base: position 2,114 of record JAJRBL010000250.1, read on the forward strand.
TATTTTGGAAAGATAACGATACACTCCATCCCGGTATCGGGATTATTCCTGATCTCCAGTTTTCCGCGGATCTGTCTTGCAAGGATCCGCACGAGACGCATTCCAAGGCTCGATATCTTCTCGACATCAAATCCTGCCGGAAGACCTATCCCGTCATCCGCGTACCGGAACGTGCAGGTTTCATCCTGACATGAAAGCCTTATCCCTATCAACCCGGATGGATGATCGATAAAGGCGTATTTCATCGAGTTTACCATTAATTCATTTACGATAAGCCCGATCGTAACTGCGGTGTCAAGGCTCAGCCTTACTCCCCCCACGTCGATGTCTGTCCTGATATCCCGGACCGTCGCAAAGCCTTCTGTCACGGCATGTGCAAGATCCTCAAGGTACTGGGCAAATGGAATATCTGCAAGTGATTCAGTCCGGTAGAGGGTCTCGTGGACAAGGGCCATGGAATCGATCCTCTGTTCACAGTCATGCAACGCTGAAAGGATAGTTTCATCTGAGATGTATTCCTCCTGCAACTGGAGCATACTGGAGATGATCTGCATGTTGTTCTTTACCCGGTGATGCAGTTCACGAAAGAGAACATCCTTCTCCTCGATCATATGGTGGAGCCGCTCCTGGTACCTCTTTATCTCGGTAATATCGATGAGAACACCCCGTGTTCCGCAGAAATGCCCATCCCTGATGACCGGGGCCAGGGAGAGGTGAATTATCCGGTTGTCAGGAGCCTTCCCGGAAGCCATGAAATCGCCCGCGATAGGGCTCATATCGATGGCTACTTTCCGCATAAGGGTTCCGAACCTGAGTTGTTCCTGGCTGGATACCAGGTCTGAGGCCATGCAGAGATCACCATTCATCCCGGAGTTGCCGAGCATGGCCAGGACCCCACGGTTGCAGAAGGTGAGTTTTCCCGATACATCTGCCTCGAAAAGGGGTTCCGGGAGAAGATCAGCCATCTCCCTGAATCTTTTCTCGCTATCCTTGAGTGCTTCTTCCTGGAGTCTCTGGCCGGTCTTATCCCTGATGAGAAGAAGGACTGCCTCTTCTCCTGCAAAAGAGATCGGCACTGAGATGAGCTCGGCATAGATGGTACCACCAGTCCGGGTTTTCAGGAAACCTTCACCAGTCGAAGGGCCCTGCCCCCGCACCGATGACCTCATGATCCCGTCAAAGACAACCTGAAGATCCTCGTCAAGGTATTCGTTTAACGGCCAGTCCATGAATTCTTCAGGGGATTTTGTCTGGAAAAGGGTAAGTGCAGCAGGATTGAGATAGGTAACCCTGCTCCCGGCCAGGATGATGATTGCATCCGGTGATGTCTCGGAGAGCTGCATGTACCTTTCTTCACTCTCAATAAGCGCATCACGAAGCGCTTCCTCGGCCTCCACCCGGGAGATAACATGCCCGATCTGGGATACGACCCCTTCAAGAGCAACACGGATATCACGGGGGACTTCAATCATATCATCGGAGGCGAGAATGAACCAGCCGGTGACATCCCCGTATCTCTGGACCGGAATGAGTGCCACCGAGGTAAACCTGCTGTCGTACTTCCGCATATCTGTCATGCTCAGGTAACCGGGAGACCCGGAGGTGAATACCGGTTCCTCAATTCCCTTATCATTAAGAACCTGGATAAAACGGTTAAGGGCAGAGCGATACAGCCCTTGATCCAAAAACCGGGAGAGAATGCCGGTATTACGGTTTACCAGGTAAACCG